>JAFADI010000233.1 GCA_023424965.1 Bacillota bacterium | reverse complement strand
CTGCAATTTTTTTAAATATTTCTACTAGAGTTTTAAGGCTGGCATGCATTTGATCAATTTCTTCCTCCTCCAGGGTAGCAACCATTAGAGCCAGCCCTTTTTGGGATTGCTCTTCAATGGTTTTCATATACTCTATCCCCTCAGAAGTCAATGAAAGTAATACTTTTCTTCTGTCATCAGGACTGCTGGATCGAATCACAAGCTTCTTTTCTTCTAATGAATCAATTAGTGTCGTTAAGCTTCCTTTTTCCATATTAATAAATTTACTGAGTGCAGTAGGCGTTATTTTTTCTGCTTTACCGATTATCATAACAGCCATACTCTGGTTCTTATTGCACAAATCCTCCGTTCTATTTTTATCAATATAGAAAGTCTTGCATTTATAGAATAGGGGTATCAAATTGAAATACAAATTGTGCAATTTTTCCAACCTATCGTTTTCCATAAATATCTCCTCAAAATGATATTAATCAATAAACTGCACGAACTCATCCGCATTATTTCGGATATAGGTGGCAACCAGCTTAATTGTCAATGGAAGAGTATCACTGAGCGATTTATTGAGAAAACTCATTGATGCGGATAATTCAGCATTTTTATCAATATCGGTAATTAAAATAGTATGCTGTTCTTCACTGTCTTTGAATTCTTCCGTGTTTAGACGTTGAAATACCATATCCATCTTTTCAAGAATCTGTACCATATCATAATCTCCAAAATATTGTATTCCTTTTTTCAGTTGGGACCAGACACCCTTATTTGACAACAGATAAGATAGATGGGAATAAAACTCTTCAACCCCTTTAGACGTGTGTCCATACAGCATCTGAACCATTAAAAGCGCCCGTTGTCCGGCAGTCAAATGAGCATGTACCTCTGACTTTACTGCAAAATTTTTACCACGGACCTGTTGAATGGCCGGCTCAATACAAGTCCATATGAGTGAAACATCATTCAATGCCTCAAAATCCTTTCGTTTAACCGTTATCAACATATAATTTCCTTTCTTAATTTAATCTCTTCTTAGCCGAAATGGTGCTTATTTATTACAAACATTTTAAACTTGTTAGATTTCTTATCATAAGAAATCTAACAAGTTTAAAGGTATCACACTAATGTGCGGCTGTCAATATAAGTCAATCATAATTAATTCCTAGTTTGAGGGTAAGTGAAAAACCCATCACCCGAAGCCCATTTTTAAGCAAACAAAAAAGCAACTTAAAATAGTTGCTTCATAATTTTTAAAATAACAAGGTAAGCCACAGCTCCAGGACGGAACCATATCCAACCTCTGTCAATATTATTTCGTAATAGGGGTTTGTGTATTAATGGAACAAAAGATCATAACAGTTTACCAGTTTTCACCGGCTTATGAGATTACCTCATTCAGATTAACTATTTGGATACTTTCCTCATCGCATATGTTTTTAAGTCTTATATCATTAGTAATAAAATAGTCCACTTTCATTCCTATACCCGTTGCCAGTATTATGGCATCCGGTGTCCTGATGCTGTACTCAGCCCGCAATCTTGCAGCTATATCTGATACGCTAAATGATACATCCACAATGGAAAGGTTCGGGTAATTTGATAGCATGAGTTTATATCTACTCTCAAGAAATATATTGTTTTCCTTTTTTGGCTTTACAAGAACTTCCAAAAGAGACAAAACGGACATATAGGCCTTATTCTTTCCATCTTGGATATTCACAAATACACTTTCCAATTTGTCCGCATATTCTTCGTTATCCTCGAAATAGTAGATAAAGCAATTTGTGTCCAGGAGGACCGTCTTGCCACTTTCGATTACCATGAACTTCTTTCCTCCTGAACAAATGCATCTGCATCAGTACCTTTCCAAAGCTCTTTGCCTAAGCCTCTTAAAGACTTCGCAAAGTTCTCGGGTTTTTCCATCAAGATAATCTGTCCGGTTTTCTCATCATATAACCATATAATGTCGGTTCCTGGCTTCAATCCAGCCTTCTCAATTATCTCATCAGGTATTTTTGTATATGAATTATCGTCAAGTCTTGACACAAGAGCCACAAATAACACTTCCTTTCTATACCGCTCAATTTACTTCAAGGGCACCGTTCCCGGTAAATCCTTTATTAATTGAGCATTTGCAACAAACTCTATATTATTATATAACTTAATTATACCATAGTTATAATAGCGTTAGTCACTAACCAAGAATTTGCCGGTTTCCACCGGCAGTCAGATTTTGAAAAAGGTTGATACATCTCGCTAAAAAAAATCAGTAGCTCCAACGGTTATATTTTGGAAAACACTGTGTTTAAAATTACTTCTTCCTGCCTGGATACTTCTTTTTGTATTTGATCCGGTTTCTCCATGCTTTGTATATAGACATTTGTCCGTCCGCCTTATCCTATATATTTTACCATAACCCGGACAAAATATATATTGCTCTCTTTTACTTCTTACCCGGTGACACGGATGTCCCTGTATCCATTTCAAAGCACCCTTTGCTTCATCTCCCTGTTCTCCACAGGCCTGTTTACCCCGTAAACGCTTGCAATGATGATCACAGAGCCAAGCACCTGGTAAATGCCAAAGCTCTCTTTTAAAATAACGACACCTGCCGCAATTGAAATAATGGTTGTTATATTTGCAAATATGGATGCTTTTGCAACATCAAGATAAGTCATTGCATGATTCAGCATCAAAAATGCTCCGACGGAAGATACTCCTGCCAGGAAAATTACCGACACCCAGAATTGGGCATTTGCCATAGGGATAAGGAGCATCTCCGGCATGTTTTCTCGGCATTGAACAAGTGCAATCCCTGTAAATATGACGCATCCCAGAGCAAACATGACATAGGTTCTCTCAAAGGCGGTAAATTCCTCCGATATCTTCCTGCTCAGCACGTTGAACATTGATGCCGCACACACCGCCCCCAGCAGTAAAACAAGGCCGGTCCAGTTGATGCTTCCGGAGTCCTGGCCAAGTGTCGTGAAAAATACTCCGATCACAGAAACCAGGGCGCAAAACACTTGAAAAGGCCAAACCTTCTCCCTTAAAAAGACCATTCCAAAAACAAGGCTTATCACCGGCACCAATGCCAGAATAGTGCCCACAAATGACGTTGCGGAAAGCTTTACCCCGTAATTTTCACAGATGAAATAAATGATCGGCTGAAAAATGCCCAGAAGCAGCAGTAATTTTATGTTCTTGCCTTTTAAACTGATTCTGAATTTTCCTGTAAGCACGAGACAATTAAGTATCAAAAACGCAACCGTAAAACGGACTGCCAGCAAGACAAAGGGTGTTGCAACCCCCAATGCCTGTTTTGAGAAAATAAAGCTGAAGCCAAATATGGCATACCCCAGAAACGCAAACAACAAAGATAATTTTTCGTTCTTACTTCTATGCAATTCCAATCCCCCAATGCTTCCCACAGCGTCATGTTGAAAATTTGTTTTTACAGTAGTACAATTATAACGAATCAAACCGGTAATGTTAAGTTACGGTTTTCCCTTATTTTCATGGTTACAGTTGGAGGACTTATGCATATAACAGTTAATCGGAACGACAGCACAACGATGACAAAGCAAATATATAATCAACTGAAAGAATATATCCTCGACGGAACTCTGAAATCCGAAGAAAAACTGCCTTCCACAAGAAAGCTTTCAGAATCCCTGAAAATATCCAAAAACATCATTATAAACGTCTATGAAATGCTGGCCGCCGAAGGATATATTGTCACCAGGCCGGGGTCAGGCGTGTATGTCAGCAGGTCCGTATCACTCAAGAGAGGACCTGCCGGTGCTCCCGAATTGTCATTTCGTTCGGAATATTCCATTTATGACGGCAATGGTATAAATTTTCGAATCGGACTGCCCGCCCTTGACCACTTTCCCAGAAGCAAATGGCTGCAATGCTGTCGGGAGGTGCTTAACGAAATCCCCAGCAAGGACCTGGGCTATGGCTCTTCCAATGGTTATTTGCCATTCAGAAAGACCCTGGCTGCTTATTTGCGTAAAGAGAGAGGAATACAATGTCGTGAAGACCAGATCATCGTCACTTCCGGCTCCATTCAAGGGCTTCACCTGATGCTGCTGTATTTCTCACAGACCAACGCCGCCATAGCCATTGAAGATCCCACAACCAGTGGCCTCAAGGATCTATTAGACACTTCAAAAATAGATTTTATCGCCGTGCCTGTTGACCAGGACGGCTTCAGCCCCTCTCTCCTGCCCGAGAATAGGGATATTTCATGTATTATTACAACACCCTCCCATCAATATCCCCTGGGTGGTTCCATGCCCATCCAAAGACGCATTGATTTGATCCGCTATGCGAGAAACCACAACTGTTACATCATTGAAGACGATTATGACAGTGAAATCAGATATAGCAACCAACCCGTGGAATCACTCTATGAATTGGACCCGGCAAGGGTAATCTATATGGGTTCCTTCAGCAAAATATTGCTGCCGTCCCTCCGGCTCGGCTATGCCGTACTGCCTTATGCCCTGGTGGAGAAAATATACCGTCTCAAATGGTCCATTGATATTCATACACCTACCTTGCTCCAGGCAACAATGAATAAATTCATCACTCATGGTTATCTTTATCAGCATCTGTCAAAAACCATCAAGCTATATAGAAAAAGGCGCCAGGCTTTGATTGACGCTTTAAAAAACAACTTCGGCGATTCCATCAAAATCTATGGCAAGGAAGCAGGCATACATCTGGTGGTGGAATTCGAACATGTCGTCTTTTCCGAGGATTTATTGGTGAAGATCATTAACGCAGGCATCTATGTCATGTGTGTCGGCATTCATTCGTTGACTCCCGACAAGCATAGCAATCAGCTTATGCTGGGATACGGCAATCTTACCGAAAGTCAAATTGAAAAAGCCATATCAATTCTTCATGACGTTATCGAGCATCATATTTTGAGTCCCCTTGATAAGGAGCAGCCATGAACCTGTTTGCCAGCTAATAGATATAGGATTAAAGCTTGTCTAATAGTTCTATCTCATTCAGCTTCCCTTGTATTTTCCATATTCTTTTTCCCACATCATAAATATCTAAATTTTTGACCTTTATTATAACTGTTGCTGTCTTTTGAAAACAGCTATAACTTTTCTGCTTGCCCCCTGTGCTTGGCTGGTATCAAAGCAATTAACCAGCTCCCATCCATCTTTGCCCATTTTATTTAAAGATTCATTAAAAACATTAATATCAAGAAGCCCGCCAGCCCATCCTTTCGTTTCAAATTCTATCGTTTTGTATTCCCA
>JAFADI010000083.1 GCA_023424965.1 Bacillota bacterium | reverse complement strand
ATAGGGCACCGAGTACTTCCAGTAATTCGGGTTGGTGGGCATGCTCTTATGGAACCATTCGCTCCCGAAATTCCAGAACTCCCAGAAGAATCCGTTAAATAAGGTGGCCAGTCCGATCAAAACCGTTGGAGACCAATTCCCGTCTTTGATTGAAGTGAAGGGAGTCCAGTAGCCGGTCAGCGCCATGGCTGCGGACAGAAGGGGAACCAGGGCCACCCACAGTACCCAGAACAGCAAATAGGGGTAATAACCCATTCCAAAGGCTAGCACCAGGCCGAGCACATAGTATATTACAAGGAGCTTTTTTGACACCGATAGTTTGGGCCCGTTGCTGTATCTGTTCCTGAAGGGCTTGAAGGTCTTGAGGAGCAGGTACCATTCAAAAATGGCGGGTAGGACCGTCGTATAGGATAAGGAAAACCAAAAGACATTCCCGAAATTTGTGAATATCCTGTTGTTTGGATAATACCAGTTTTCAATGACAAAGAAATTCAGGTATTCGAAAGCAAACCAGCTGAAACAGGACACCACCGCAAGCAGCTGCATGATGTGGGGCTTCTTTGAGATGATGGACCTTCCGTTGTTCCTTTTGTAGACGATTCCGTCCAATATCAATATGAAGGCCCACCATAAAGGAACGAAGGTATAATATTCAAAAGAAATGTAAAATTTAATCCGCCCCCACATCAGGAGCCAGCTCACGCCGAGGACAGGCAGGCTCCACCACAACCAGGGCGGAAATTGCGTTTCCCCATTATTCGACTTTTCTCCCGTATTGTCTTTAAAGCCAAAAAGTTTTGGGAAAACCAAAAAAATTGTTATGAATAACGCCGCAATCACAGCTACAGTAAAATAAACCAGGCTGAAGCCCGGGTCTTCCTCCACCTTCTGAGACGGAAAATCCCCATATCCCGGCGGCAAGCCGCCCCATCTGCTGATACTTCCTATCAGCGGCAAAGCAAAAATCAGGCCAAAGGTAATGATCAACCCAAGCTTCTTTCTCCAGCGCTCCATTCATCTTACTCCCCATAAGCACAAAGTTTTATCCTTACTAATTCGACAATTACTGTCAAATTCCTCTTCAATTACAAAGTATTCTTATGAAAAGTTGGAAAAAAGCTTATTGTGGGAGATAGCTTTTTATCGCGGTTCTTCCTCCCCTCCATTCAGTCCCATCACATCATCCACCGGCAGTGACAACAGGATTCCCCTGGCCTCCGTCCTTAAGCCCGCCGCCTGGTTTATCACCTGCATGATGCTGTTTTTGCTCTCTTTGCTGCATATAATCCAGACGATGCTCTTTTCTGCATGGATGGAGATGCCGAGAAAACTTTCCATTTTCTCATAGCCGATTCCTCTTGCATCCATCATCGTTCCCCCTGTGGCTCCGGCTGATTTTGCCGCATCCATAACTACATGGGTATAACCGCGGTTTACAATCGCAACAATAAGCGCATGCTTTGCATTTTTCTCCATTCGATTCACTTCTCTTTCCATCTCCATATGTTCCTCCTGTGTCATTAGCTGTGACAACATGCTGCTGATGCCTGATATGGGGATTGTAAAAACAATTCCCCTTCCCTTTTTTCTCAGCTGCACCACCCTGGATATGGTGGAAAAAGCCGACGGCAGCCTGAAATTCGGTACAAGACTTATGACAAGATCCTTTTCCGTTTCCCCAATGCCAAGATAGTCCTGTATCTCCGTGTTGGAGGTCCCCCTCCCGAAACAGATCACATGAAAATGCATATGTTCTGCCTTACACACCTCCGCTATCCGCTGGCCTTTCCCTCTGTCGACAATGGTCACCATGAGTTTGATGACGGCACAGCCCATATCCTTAATCATTGCAATTGTCCTCCTCGTAATTGATAATGATATCCTCAAGCTCAGGTGTCTTGCCGGACATTGTCTCACTCACTTCCATTTTCCGTTTATAGATAAGTCCCATAATCTGTATGGATATCAGCGGCGTCATTGCAACCATCGCAATAACTCCGAATGCGTCCGTCATAATATTTCCGCCGACGCTTTCACAGGCCCCGATGGCAAAGGGCAGAAGAAAGGTCGCCGTCATTGTGCCGCTGGCGATTCCTCCGCTGTCAAAAGCGATGCTCATAAATATCTTCGGCGTAATGAAAGCAAGGGCGATGGCAATTGCATACCCGGGAACCAGAAACCACAGCATGTTAATGCCGGTCAAACTGCGAACCATGGCCAGTGCAACCGAGACCGCGACGCCGACCGAAAGGCCGAGACGCATGGATTTCTGCGAAATAGCCCCGCGGGAAACCTCTTCCACCTGCTTGTTCAGGACATGGACGGCTGGTTCCGCATCCACGATGAAATATCCGATGAGTATTCCCAGGGGGACAAGTACCCACATATATGCCGAGGAAGCGATTTCACTGCCGATGTAATAGCCAACGGACATAAAGCCGATATTTACTCCCGCCAGGAACAGCACAAGGCCCACAAAGGTATAAATCAGGCCTACGCCGATTTTGATAAGATCATGCTTTCTGAATCTCTTTGTGATGAGCTGGAATACTGCAAAGAACAGTACAATCGGCAGCAGCGCACTCAATACTTCTTTTGAATATGAGGCAATGCCTGTGAGGAATTGTTTTGCCACATCGATTGTCGTCGTGACATCCGGAATAACAATGGCCGTATAGTCTGCCGTTGTGGGCGTATAGTAAATACCCAGCAGCAAAACTGCCAAAACCGGGCCGATGCTGCACAGTGCGGTCAGTCCGAAGCTGTCTTCCTCAGAATTCTTGTCGCCCCGGATGGATGAGATACCGATACCCAGCGTCATGATAAAGGGGACGGTAATGGCCCCGGTGGTAACGCCTCCGCTGTCAAAGGCCATGGCGATGAAATCCTTCGGTACGAAAAACATCAGGATGAAAACCAGAAGATAAGAAAAGGCAAAGATATAGGACAGGCTGATCTTAAAAAATATGCGCAGTACCGCAACCGTCAGGAAAAATCCCACGCCCAGGGCAACCGTCCAGATGAGCAGAGGGTTGGGGATCGACGGGACCTGGTTTGCCAGGACCATCAAATCCGGCTCGGCAACGGTGACAAGCACGCCTATAAGCAGGCTGACAAGTGCAATGACCCCTATTTTCTTGGATTTTGTCAGCGCAGCGCCTATCCCCTCTCCCATGGGGACCATGGCGGTATCCGCACCCAGAGAGAAAAATCCCATCCCCAGGATGAGCATGGCGGCACCGGTCAGGAACAGAAATATTGTTCCCACAGGCATGGGCACAATCGTCACGCTTAAAAAAAATACAATTGCGGTAATGGGCAGCACGGACGACAATGCCTCTCTGATTTTTGCATTTAATATTTTTTTCATTCACACCTCTTCGCCCACCGTGTATATTTTACATTGAATGAATTTCTGCGGTTCCCGCCGCGGAGGCGGACGGAGCACAGGATTCTATCATTTGCGGATCACGGCTTCCAGCATAACATTAAACTGGTCCAGCAGATTCACAATTTCAAGCAGGTTTTTTTCCTGCCCTTCAAACATTTCAACAAACCGGGTGTTCATTTGTGCATTTGTATCCCTTACCAGCTCAGCCCCGTCCCGTGTCAGCCGGATGTGAACGGCTCTCTCGTCCTCCGGGTCCCGTTCCCTTTTAATCAGGCCGCGCTGCTCCAGCTTTTTGCACAGGGGTGAAAGATTTGCATCTGCCATATGAATTTGTTTTGCCAGTTCCCCCATGGTCATTACCTTCCCTGCATTCAGGCAGGCCAGCACACGCAGCTGTACAAAAGTAAGCTCGCTTTCCCGGCACATGGGTTCGATGATTGTCCGAAGGTTCTCTTCGGTTCTTCTGACAAGCAGCCACAACTGTTCCCGGTAATTATCAAAATTCATGTCTCCCACTCCGATAATAGCCCCTATCATTGTTATGATTAATAATATTTATAGTCAATAATATTTATATTCTATAAGTATTATTATAACATGGTTTCATAAAAATATGCAAAAAACAAACATCAAATAAGCCCGGGGATATAACTCCTCGAGCTTGTTTGGATTATTTATGCCTATCGGATAATAGTGTAGTGCCATTACCGATATTCTCCAGGTCATTCTCTTTAATCACGGTAATGAAGGCTTGTTCAGGTATATTCAGTATTTCACTTGCTTTTACCACAATCTCCTTAACAAGTTTAGCTTTCTGCTCTTTTGTAATTTTAGGTACCTCAAAACTTATAACCGGCATAATTTCACCTCCTTCTATTTGTTCTCCACGGGGACACCAGACGTTTTATTGTTTGTAATTGCAAAGTAAAGGATAAACGCCAGTACAACAGGCATAACCGCCCAAAGGTACATCCGGCTATATCCTATGGCCGAAGCGACGGCTCCAAAAATGATTGCTCCAAGACCGATGCCGCTGTCGAATCCTGTAAAGAAAGTAGCATTTGCCGCTCCCCGGCGATTGGGAGGAGTATTGACCACTGCCATCGCTTGCAAACTTGATACTGCTGCTCCAAACCCAATTCCGTAAACGAAAGCTGCGATCAGAAACATAGGCATTATTGACGCCTGGGACAATAGTACCATGGTTATGAGCACACAGGTCAAACCAGGGATTATTGCAAAGTTATACCCCAGCCGGTCGCTAATCCGGCCAAAAACAGGCCTGGAAATTAATAAAGCTATAGCATAGAAGGTAAAAAAGAGTCCAATGTTTTGTATCCCTCCCTGGGCCGCATACAGGGGTAGAAAGCTGACAACCGTACCATAGGACATTGTAATGAAAAATATTACAATCGAGGGACGAATCGCTGATTTGTCAAAAAATGCAGCCTTTGCTTTTGGCTGTTCCAGCATTTCAATTTTGCGGTATTTGAGTGCCAGTGATAAAAGAAATCCTAAAGCAGCCAGCCCGGAGGACACAAAAAATAGGATAGTAAAACTGTAGTTTGAGATTACAAACAAGCCGGCAGCAGGGGCTATGGCCATTGACAAGCTGCTTGCCAGGCTAAAATATCCCATCCCTTCTCCCAAACGTTCTTTGGGTATGCTGTCTGACGCAATGGTGCTGGAGGCCGTACTGGAAGCCCCCCACCCCAAACCGTGAATCAAACGAAACATGAGAATGAACCCAATTGTAGGAAGCCAGCTGTAAGACAAACCCGCAAAAATAAATACAGCCAGTCCTACCAGGAACACTCCGCGACGCCCGATTCGATCAAGTGCCATGCCAGAAAGCAGTCGGGCCACCAAAGAAGATACTGTGAAAATTCCTGCTACCAGGCCAACAATCGAATCTTCTCCACCTAATTTTTTAATGTAAACCGGAAACGTGGGCATGAGCATTTGAAACCCGAAAAAAATCAACAGATTTATGATAGTAATGAGGATAAAGTCTTCTGTTAAAAGAGTCACAGATTTTTGTTGTTTTTCCTTCACGATGCATTCCTTCTTCCCGGTAATTTCCATTTATATTTTCAATCCAAATCTGAAGTTATCTTTCTTTTTTCATCACTAAAGCTTCTAAGTATCTTTTTTAACAATATCAGCGTTTGTTCAAATTCATCATCGGATAAGCCTCTTGCAAAAATATTCATGATTTCTGAAAAAGTTGCACTCATTCTAGGGGCGATTGCTTTGCCCTTTTCAGTTAGATACAGTCGATTGTATCGCTTGTCCGCCATATCCTGTTCTCGCGTAATATAACCGCTATTGATCAAATTCTTAACAGCTTTTGCAGTCGTTGATTTGCCAACATATAGCGTGGTACTTAGTTCTTTTTGGCTTATTCCTTCATTTTTTGAAATTGCAAAGAGAAAATCTTGTTGTCCGCTCTTGATATCTATATCCGCAAGCTTAAAATTTATAATACTTTGCATATTCCTATATATTGCTGCAACATATTTGCCAATTGGCTCTTTTTTCATTTCTTTCTTCCCCCGTTAATTAGTTTCCTTTGCAACTATTATCAGCATACAACAAACTAGTTTCCTTTGCAACTATTATTTATCAAAAATAATTGCAGGAGACTGAAGATATGAGAAAGAAGCCAACTGCAATAACAATCGGCTTCTTTGGATGAGGTCAATGCGGGTCTTTAGGTGAAAAAGATGCCACTCTTCAGTAACTACGGCTTTTAATCATCCCCAGCTGCTCGAAGGAGGCCGCTGCATCCAATACGGTTTCCCGTGGGGTGTGCTGAATCCATCCCAGAAGCCGCTCGGCTTTCTCTGTGGTGTGTGAATACTCACGGCCCAACATAGGCACCATTGCGCGCAGGGCTGGAATAAAAGCTGACAGAAAGCGCACCATCCAGTTGGGAAACACTTTTGTTGGCGTTTTTGAATCGGGATATTGCTCACGATAAATCTGCGCCACTTCCGGCATACGAATTGTTTGGCTGGCGGCAAGAAAGCGCTCTCCAATGGCATTGTCATTCTCAAATGCCAGTCGGTGGAGTTGTGCCAGATCCCGTACATTGCTCACCTCAAGGGGGACATTCAGGCTACGGGGTAGCCCACCATTGATCAGCCTGAGAAGAATATCGTTGGAGCTGATATTTCCGGCGCTCATAACCTGTCCGAAAACCGCTCCGGGCAGAACAGTGGTCAAATCAAGCCCATGTTTCTTGGAAAAAGCCCACGCCGCCTTTTCAGAGGCGATTTTTGATAAACGGTAAGGGTCAAGTTCGGGATTATCGTCATCACTCCAGAAGCTTTCATCCAGCACAACCTTCCCTGCAGATATTTTGGGGGTGGAGGCCGCCTGGGAGGATGTCATGACAACCCGCTTTACTCCGGCGTCCAACGCTCCTTGCAGGACATTCAGCGTGCCGCCCTCAGCGACATGCCTCAATTGTTCTGCGGACTCTGTACCGTGTCCCAAAGGGGAAGCAACGTGAATAATGCCGTCTACACCGGAGAAACCATCTGCCCAGCCCTCTGGTGAAGTTAAATCAGCCTCAAACGCCGAAAGGCGCGACAAGGCTTCTTCATTCACAAAAGCGAACAGGTCTTTTTTTAAGGCTTCGATTTTCGATAAGCTGCGCACGCTTGCACATACCCTATAGCCGTGATTTAAAAATTCGGCGATGACAAATCCGGCAATATAGCCGGTGCCACCGGTAACTGCAATTGTTTCGTTCATTTTGTGTCCCCTTTCTGCCTGTTGTTGGCACTGATAATTTCATTCAGTGAAACTTCGGGATTACGCCACCGTGCGATGCTCTTTTCGTTTTTCATGTGTATTGCATTTTGGGGACACATATGGAGGCACCCAAGGCACACCTCACATTGATCTTTGAACACTACTTGATCAGTGACGGCAATGTTTCCGACAGGGCAGATTTTAGCGCAGATGCCGCATCTGGTACAATCTTGACTTATCCTGTAACGCTGCCCCTGCTTGCCGTTCAGTAAGAGATTCTCGCCGCTTCTTACCACTGCGGTAAGGGCTTTCCAGACAGGTCCTGCTGCTGCATCAAGCCTTCTGCGGTTTTGAATATCCCCGATGATCCCGGAAAGGCTCTCATCAACATGCTTCTCCGGCAGCTTGGCTATTTGGTCATTCATATCAAAGCCAGGCAGATAATTATCTACCATCAGCAGGCTTTCGGCATAATCGAAGTGCTGTCCATGGTTCTTCGCAAATTTTTGCACATCCACCATCGCCGCACCGGGCAGATTTCCATAGGTACCGATGGCAAAGGAGTAGTCGGCCTCCCATGTGACTTTTTCGAGGAATTTACGGACCATTTTGGGCATTCCGAAACCATAAATAGGGAAAATCAGGCCAATGACGTCATCTTTGAAGTGCAGATCGGGTGAATCAATAACCTGTGGAATAGAAACAAGATTACCGCCGATTTTTTTAGCCACTGCGAGGCAGTTGCCGGTGGATGTAAAATAGAAAATTGTCATGCTTACACGCTCCTTATTTGATGCTGTAACAGGTGTCACTGCCGAAGGTTTCGGTCACCGCCGCGCGAAACTCCTCGATGTGACGCACCAAATCGCACAGATGCTGAAATTCCTTTCCGAAGTTACCCGTGTAAAAATTCATGGTTCCCTCATGCCATACATCTACCAGCCCTGCGTCCAACAAGATTTTCAAATGATGGGACACTGCCGGGCGGGAAAGGTGCGTCTTTGCTGTAATTTCACCCACCCGCATTCCATCACATCCCGCACTCAGCAGCGTAATGATAATGGACTGCCGGGTCTCATCCCCGATGGCGAGAAGCAGTCGGCGACTTTTTTCAAAATCAGCTTTAATGAAATCGATCTGTTTATCAAAATCCATGGTATTCCCCTCCCGGTTAAATGGTTCAAATCCTTGAACCATTTTTAGTATAGAACATCGTCCGCCGCAGTACAACATTGGGAAAGAAAATCGAGACGAAAGAAAACGTCGTCGC
>JAFADI010000177.1 GCA_023424965.1 Bacillota bacterium | reverse complement strand
AAAGGATACAGGGTAGGTACGGATACAATGCATAATATTGTATAAAGGATCGCTCGCACTATAATTTTCTTTTTCTTATGAATTTCCATAAAACATTCGTCCATCCTTATCTCTCCCAATCATCTGTTAATCCAGTCGTTTTCTCATCAACGCCTGGCTCATAAGAATTATGCTGAAACTAATGATAAAAATCATCATCGAAATTGCGTTGCCGTACCCATACTGGTAAACTGAAAATGTTTTGTTGTACATGTAGGTAGCCATTAATTCAGTCGCACTGGCAGGCCCCCCCTGCGTCATGGTAAAAACAAGGTCAAAAGACCTCATACTCCCCGATATGCAGAGAATTACTGCTGTCATTACAGTGGGCCATAAAATAGGCAAGGTTATGGATATAAGCTTTCTAGCTTTACTTGCTCCATCGATATCTGCTGCTTCCATAATATCCGTTGAAATGTTTTGGATGGCAGCCAAAAATATGATCATGTACAGCCCAAAATATTGCCATACCACGACTCCGCAAACGGATAGCATGGCGTATTTCGGATCACCCAGCCAATTTTGCGAAAAGTGTCCCAGCCCTATTTGGTTTAGCAAACCATCAAGGATCCCTATTTGCGGATTTAATATTGTTGACCACAGCAGGCCGATGACAACGGTAGATAAGATCATCGGTACGAAAAATGCAGTGCGGAAGAAGTTTCCGCCTTTTAACTTATTGCTTAGAACAAAGGCCAGAACCAGGCCAATGGGAATTTGAGCAAAGATTGAAAAAAACATAAGGTATAGATTGTTTTTGAATGAAAGCCAGAATATACCGTCCGTCAAAATACTCTGAAAGTTTTTTATACCGATATAAACAGGCTCACTCAAGCCGTTCCAATCATAAAACCCATAAAAGAAAGACCTTATAATCGGGTATATGACAAAGGTAGAATAAATTAAAAGTGAAGGCAAAAGCCCGGCTAAGATATATCTGATATTTCTTCTGAAAATCTCCATTGACAAACTCCTTTGAATCTCACAAGAAGGGGAGGCGCTGGCTCTCCCCTTCTCTATAGATATTATTTGACCAACGCTTGCATTTTCTTTGCAACATCCTCCGGCTTTTTTTGTCCCACGGAAATGGACTGTAAGCCGGTGTTGATCGCTTCCGTTTGTTCCGAATTCAGGGCTGAATCATAAACGGCTACCAACGAATGCTTCTTGATCAACTCACACAATTTAACGAATAAAGGATCTGCGCCTTTTTCATCTAAAACCAGATTTTTGTAGCTCGGAGCTTGTTGACTGACCTCTGCAAATAGCTTCTGGGCGTCTTTGCCGGTAAGGGATAAAATCAAATCTTCAATGGCTGCTTTTTGTTTTGCATCCGCTTTTGCACTGATTGCAAATCCGTTTGCGCTCACACCGGACATTACATCCGCATCCCCTTTTCCGCCTTCAAATGCAGGCAAAATATCCATTTCAATGTTGCTTTTCACCTCTGCCAAAGCTTTTGTCTGAAGGTCGGGAAGTGCCCATGTGCCGTCGATCATCATTGCGGCCTGCCCTTTGCAGAAATAATCACGCATCTGGACGTTGTCAATGGTGTTGTAATCCTTGTTAAATGCGCCAAGATCGCATAATTCCTTATAGTCGGACAGGGCCTTGACAAACTCGGGATCGGTAAATTGAGCACCTTTCTTATTCAAAACATTGTCCAGCCATTCACTGCCTGTCTCCCGGTTTGCAAGCAGGCTGAAAACCGTTGACTGAGCAGGCCATTTACCTTTGTTTCCGTGGGCAATCGGTATGATCCCGTTATTTTTAAATTCTATAACCGCTGCCTTAAGTTCACTGAACGTCTTCGGGAAAGCAAGCTTATGCTTGTCAAACAACCCTTTGTTGTAGTAAATGACCGAAGTTACGGTAATGCCGTTCCCAACGGCATATGTCTTGCCGTCAACAGTAAATTGGTCAATGGCACTTTCGTTAAACTCTTTTTTCCAATCGGCATTTTTACTCAAAAAATCATCGATATCGGCCAATAGATTTGCCTTTGCAAATTCTTTCGTCATGGCATTGGGCCAGATTAAAAAACATTCGGGCAACTGTCCTGCTGCAGCCTGTGTCTTAAGTTTTGTCCGGTACTGATCAATCGGTATTTTTTGTTCATCAACATCATAATTCGGGTATTTTTCTCTGAATTCTCCCATAAGAGTTTCGATGGGTTTAGCGAGGGCATCCGCTCCCACATAAGGATGCCATAATGAGAATTTAACTTTTTCATTTGAAACTTTTGCAGAGGTTCCGCCAGTGGCCGGGTTCTCACCTTTCGCGTCTGAAACTCCTGAATCGGAAGGTGCGGTGGCACCACATCCAACGATACTTATTGCTATACATGCAACGACCAGCAAACACATTAACCGCTTATACATAGATATCCTCCTAATTGTGGAATTTATTCAGAAGGAGAGCTCATCCTCAGGCAACATTATATAGTGTATACATGCTTTTCAATACCCAATAATTTTCGATTATGTCAGAAATCCTTAGAACTTCTCACCTTGCTGTATTCCGTTGCCGAAACGCCTACGGTTTTCTTAAAAACACTGCTGAAGTACTTATAGTCACTGTAACCAACCATATAGGATACTTCATACACCTTGTAAAGGTCATTTTCCAGCAGTTTTTTTGCATTTTCTATCCGCACTTTGTTTAAGTAATCCCTGAAGCTCTCATTTTTGACTTTTTTGAAAAGATGGCTGAAGTAACTCTGGTTCAGGTGGGTTATTTCAGATAATTTCTGCAGTGAAAGGTCTTCATAGTAATAAGCGTCAATGTATTCCAACGCTTTTTTAATTACGCTCCTGTAACAGTCCCCCCTTTTTGTCTCTACTCTTCCTGAAATTTTTTCTATGAAAGCAAGCATCCAGTTTTTCAATTCTTCCAGCCGGGTAACACTGAACAAGCCCATATACGAATTAAGACATTCGCTGTGGAAGTCCTCTTCCAGCTCGACGCCATCTTCCTTCAGTGACATGAATATTTGATTCACAATTTCGATGCCCAGCTTTTGGTAGCCCTGGACGGGTAATTTTTTCAACGCATCCTTAATAAACATATTTTCTATCGAGTAAATGGCAGCCCGGTTATTTCCCAGTCGAATCGCAGTACTGTATTTCTCCAGTTCATCCTCAATTTCCAGTAAAATATGCATTTTCAACAGATCGTCATGTATTTCTTCTTTAAAGGAACAGCAAAGCTTTTCCATAAGTTTTTTAAGTTCAACTGCATTTACAGGTTTCACAAGGAAGTCTTCCGCCCCATATTTAACTGCTTGCCGTGCGTATTGAAATTCATCATAGCCGCTTAGAATAACCACTTTTGTATTGGGTATTTCCTCCTTTACAGCCTTTAGCAATTGAATTCCGTCCATTCCGGGCATTCTTACATCCGTTAGAACGATATTGGGTTTCTTTTCGCGGATCATTTCCAAGGCGGTTTGTCCGTCGCCGGCCGCCCCTGCCACCTGAATCCCAAGCTCATCCCACGGCATGGTATAAACAATACCGTCTCTAATCATTTTTTCATCGTCGACAACAACCACCTTAATCACATTATCACCTTCACTGATCTTTCATCTTTGGCACTGTAACAGCTACTCTCGTCCCATTACCTTTTTCACTGAATATTTCAATTCCATATTGCTCGCCAAAATAGAGTTTGATGCGTTGATCTACGTTCCTGATGCCATATCCGTCTTTTTCATCAAAGCCTGTTCCTAATAATTTGATCAGCTGTTCCGGGTCTATACCAACACCGTTGTCAATTACTTCAAATTGTATGTCTTCGCCGGCTTGGCGCCCTATGACTTTCACGGAGCCTTTGCCTTGCAGTCCTGCAATTCCATGAACAAGTGCATTTTCTACTAAAGGCTGCAAAGTAAGTTTGATTATTTTACAATTAAACAACTCAGGATCTACATCTATAATTAACTCTGGTGCTTCGTCATACCTGAATTTTTGTATAATCAGATAATTTTCCAAATGCATAACTTCTTTTCCAACTGTCGTCATTTCATTCCCTTTATTTAATCCCAGCTTAAAAAAAGCTGCAAGAGCTACTACTATTTCTCCTGTTTTTGTGGCTTTCTCCAACCGGGATGTCCAATAGATCACATCCAGTGTGTTATATAGGAAATGAGGATTGATTTGTGATTGTAATGCCTTTAATTCAGCTTCCTTTATTGATATCTGAATCTTGTAGACTTCTTCAATCAGGTTTTTAAGCTTTACTGTCATACTGTTAAAGCTTCTGCCCAAGGTTCCAATTTCATCTTTTCGCTTAATATTGATGAGCACATTCAAATTGCCTTCTTCTACTTCCTGCATAAGCTTTGTAAGTTTTTTTATTGGCTTTACAATTTTTAAGGACATAAGGTGGACCATGGTAAGGGCAATGGTAGAAACAATCACAATTAAAATTACCGTCATTCCAAGAGACGTATCAACTTCCTCCAGCAGTTCCCGGAAGGGGACTACGCTAATATATACGAGGTTCTGTTTCTTAGAAGTATAGTAAGCAATCAGTAAATCTTTGCCCATATATTTTTTTCTATAGTAGCCTTCCCCTCCTTCAAAAGCATGATTAAACGGTTCCTGAGATTTTATATCTTTAGAAAGTTGAGTCACATCAGAGTGGGAGATAACACGACCTTCTTTATCAGCAACAAAAATATATCCTGTGTCCCCCAGTTTCATATCCTTATACGTTTTATTGAGCTCTCTTTCATTAAGGTCAATTCTTATAATGCCGAGGCGCCTTTTAAAATTGTTGATATCATTTAGCTGCCGGTATAATGAAATAACATACTGGCTCCCTAGTATTTGAAAATTTCTTATATATGTTTGTGTAAATATGCAGTTTCCGTCTTGAGGAATTTCACCTTCATAAGATTGTATGAGTTTTTCATTATCCACAGCCGAAGGACCCGCAGTTTCAAAATTCAATCCATTATTCCCGTATACATTTACTGAAAGTATGTAAGATTTAGTATTTGTAAGGTTTACAAACGCTTCATTCAGTTTCAAGATCGGATTTTCATATTGCAATAACTCCTTGTTGCTCCTTTTTAAGTACGTCCGGATATCCTCGTTTGAAATAACAAAGAGTGATAGATCCTCAATTTCCCCGAATGCCATCAGCATATTTTTATCGATTTGCTTTAAACTTTCAACGGTTGATTCAGTGACCTTGAGCCCTATAGCCTTTTTATTCCAGTAGTATGAAACAGTTCCCACCAAAGTCAGAATAATGATTATCAATATGGAAAAATACAACATCAGCTCTGTTCTAAGATTTTTCATTTTAATGCACAAGCCATAATTACAATTTAAACTGCTTGACCATTTTTTGGAGCTCCTCCGCCATTTCCGACAGAACAGAAGCGGACGAAAATATTTCCTGAATGCCGGCCGTCTGTTCTTCAACGGCAGAGGCCGCCTCTTGACTACCCCCAGAGGACTCTTCCGCAATATTGGAAATTCTTTTGCTCATCAATTCCACCTTCTTTATCTCCTCCACCATCTTTTGAATTTCCTGTGCAATATTCTTTATCTGACCGTCAACCCTTTGGCTTGTCCGTACGATTTCACCGAAGGCAGTCCTGGCCTCCGCAGCCATCTGGCTGCCCTCCTTCACTTCCTGAACACCGATCGACATGCTGGAAGCAACCTGTTCTGTTTCCGATTGTATATCCTTCAGCATCCGCGTTATATCCTGCGCGGCATTTGCAGAGCCCTCCGCCAGCTTGCGGATTTCATCGGATACGACGGCAAAACCTTTTCCGTGCTCCCCTGCCCTTGCTGCTTCAATTGCGGCATTTAAGGCCAGCAAATTGGTTTGAGAAGCAATATTTGCAATGGTATCAAGGATTTTTTGTATCTCGCTGGACCGTACCTTGAGAGTTTCTGTAACCGTCTGGGCAGCTATGATTTTTCCTTCGATGACACGGATTTGCCCGAGTAATGACTCCATCTTTTCATTACCCGCGTTTGCCGCATTTGTGGCTTTTTCAGACGTATCCAGAATATGATGGGCATTCTCGTAGATCAGCTTGTTTCTTTCATATAAATCATTTATTATATTCGCAGTTTCCTGGGCCTGTTCAAACTGTTCGGAAGCTCCCTGCGAGACCTTCTGGATGGAAGCGGCAACTTGTTCAATGGCAACATTGCTCTGCTCCGCATTTATTTTCAGTATATCCGCCGAGTGGGCCACATCCTCACTGCTGCTTCCGATCTTTCCAATCAAGGCCCGCAAATTCACCGACATTTTGTTAAACGAACCTGCCAGGATCGAAATATCATCCCTTGCTTCAACCTCGGCCATGGCAGCTTGAAGATTCCCGTCAGCAATGCTCTGGGCGTGTTTCGCCAGTTTGGTTATCCTGTTGGCTATATTGTTTGAAAATATCACCGCACCCAGGATACTCAGGAAGCCTACCACGATCATCGACAGCAAAATAAGCATGCCCATTAACCGTGTTTCCGCATTTAATTTTTCCTGCAAACTTTTATTGTTGTTTAATTCTATCGCGATGAAATCATACATATTGTTTTTCATAAAATCTTTTACTCGAAATGCAGAATCTTTTGCTGCAATCGCTTCAGCGAGTTTATGCTCACCGCTATATTTTAAAACTTTGTCCACATTCTCATTAAAGGTCTTATAAATTTCTTGAACGGTTTGGAAAGCTTCTTTCCCTTTTGTATCCTCTGCCGATATACCCTTCATGAGAGCTGCCAAATCATTTCCTATTAATCCGATATCCTCATTGATTTGCTTTGTGAGAGCCTCATCGTCGCTGCCAATAACCCCGGGAAGTATTCCAATAATCTCTTCGGCATGATAGTTAATGTTGTTGGCAAGTATGGTATTTTGAATCATCGTATTCATTTGTCCGATGGTAGACGTCAATGTAAGATAGGTTGTAATGCTTATTGCACTCATTGCTATGATTATTGCCGCAAAACTGGTAATAAACTTTATTTTTAGCGACCATCCATAATTCCGTTTCGAAAATACCAGAAATAGTTTTTCCATAAAAGCATCTCCTTTAATTGCCTCCCTGCAGAACAGTTAAAAAGCCTCCGGCCTTCTGGCCGGAGACCTCTATCTTTTGTTTCGCCCAAAGACGTGTGGTGGAACCGTTGATCTCACTTTTTAAGGTATTTGTCCACATTTTCTTTGGTGATCAGTTCGAATGGAATATTGGTTACCTTCTCATACTTTTCACCGGCCGCAACCTTGTATGCAACATCAATGCTGCCTGCCCCCTGTCCCTGTCCATCCTGGCGGACAGTTGCATCCAGCTCACCGTTCTTCACACTGATCAGGGCATCTTCGATGGCATCTACACCCACAATGACAATTTTGTCTTTTCTTCCGGCATTGATCACTGCATTCAGGGCGCCCATGGCCATATTGTCGTTTTCTGCCGCAATGGCACGGATATCCGGATACTTCTGCAGCCAGTCTTCCGTGATTCTCATTGCCTCTTCACGCAGCCATTTTCCGGTGAGGGATTCCAGCACCTTGACACCCGGCGCCTTATAAATCGTATTCTTTAAGCCTTTATCACGGTCGATCTGGGCGGAATTTCCTATATCGCCCTCCAACTGCAAGACATTGCCTCCCGCACTCCCCAGTCGTTTGGCAATATAATTTCCCATAATCTCTCCGGCTTCAACATCGTTTGAACCGACAAAGGCCGTGGCTTGATCAACATTGCTTGTTTTTGAGTTTACAATGACCAGGGGAATTCCGGCTTGCTGGCACTTTTCAACAATCGGCGCACATCCGTTGGCATCCACAGGGCTCATTACGATGACATTGACCTTCATAGCGATCAAATCATCCGCCTGATTCAACTGCTTCTGGACATCGGTGTCCGCATCCACCTGGAAATACGCACCGATCTTGCCGGATGCTTTCAGTTCCTTCAGCTTGTCATCCTGTGCGGAGTTCAATAGAATCTGGTACTGGTCCGAGCGGCTTTTCTGCAGGATACCTACCTTGATGCCGCCCTTGTCATCTGCTTTTGCTCCGGTATCTTTTGCCGGAGCGGCTTCTTTTGCAGATTCCGCGTCCTTCGGAGCTTCAGATTGGGCCGGTGAACACCCGGCAAAGGTCATCATACCCAAGACAAGAGCAATCCCCAGAGCGATAAACTTTTTACTTTTCATAATTTCTCCTCCTGATTTTTTTATTATAGTAAGGCCGATAAGCCTTAACATCATTTGTTCGCGCGTTTGCTGATGGTGATATCCAGCAGCATGGCGCCCAAAATGATAAACCCCTTGACGATCTGTTGATAAAAAGACGACACTCCCATCAGATTCATTCCATTGTTGATGATACCGATCATAAGGATACCGACGGAGGTTCCAAAGATGCTTCCCATCCCTCCGCTCAAGCTCGCCCCGCCGATAACGACCGCCGCGATGGCATCCATTTCATAACCGGCACCGATGGCCGGCTGTCCGGCATTCACACGGGAGGTTAAAATCACACCGGCCACGCCGCTGAAAAGGCCAATCATCATATACGTCAAAAGTTTTATCTGGAATACATTGACGCCCGACGCAATGGCCGTATGGATGTTGCCGCCGACGGCGTAGACATACTGGCCGAATTTCATGTGGCTGAGCAGCACATAACCAATCAGGATGATAACCAATAAGACAAGGATCGAATATGGAATTACACCAAAAAGCTTTCCCTGCCCGATCTGCTTAAAGGCTTCACTTTTCAGGACGTAAGACTTGCCGCCGCTGATGACATAGGCAAAGCCTCTGGCGATTAACATGCTTCCCAGTGTTACAACGAATGGAAACATCTCGAATTTTGCAATAAAGAAACCGTTGAACAGTCCGATCAGGCCACAGGCCAGGACGGACAGGAGGGCTGCCAGGAGGATGCTGTCGCTGTTTCCGGTCAGAACCGCCCCTGTGACAACCGACGCCACGGCAATCATCGAACCGATGGACAGGTCAATACCGCCGCTGATAATGACGAAGGTCATGCCTACGGCAATGATGCCGTTGATGCTTATTTGGTGCAGGACATTGATCATATTCTGCCAGGTCCGGAAGGTAGGGCTTGCAATCAGTAAAAAAATGATCATGAGTATCAGAATCAGCATAATACCGTATTTTCTCGTAAAAACAGCCAGATCAAATGAATCGTCCGTGTTTCGTCTTTGCAACAACATAAGTCAGCCCCCCATTGCTTTACTTAAAATTAATTCTTGTGCTTTCGATGTATTTTGTAAGTCTTCCCGCAGGAATTCACCTTTGATTCTGCCTTCATGTACCACCAGAATCCGGTCGCTCATGCCAATGACCTCTTCCATCTCCGAAGAAACCAGGATGATCGCCATGCCTTTCGCAGCAAACTGGCACATGAGCTTGTAGATTTCATTCTTTGCGCCGATGTCGATTCCCCGGGTCGGTTCATCGAAAATCATCAATTTGGGTGAAGCCATCAGCCACTTGGCCAGAATGACCTTTTGCTGGTTTCCGCCGCTAAGGCTCCTGGCTTCAACTTTGAGATTCGGCGCCTTAATGGAAAGCCGGCTTGCCATTTCGGCAATCCTGGCATTTTGGGCATGATGGTTTATCAACAGGCCTCGCTGCTGCTTTTTCAAATTTGGCAGGCTAATATTTTCCAGTATGCTGCGGCACAGGACCAAGCCGAACTTTTTGCGGTCTTCGGTGACCATGGCAATTCCATTCTCAATCGCTTGTGAAGTATTTTTTATCTGCAAAGGTTTCCCTAGCCAGATGATCTCACCGGAATCGATGGGATCCAGTCCGAAGATCGCCTTCATGATTTCACTTCTCCCGGCGCCGACCAGGCCGGCAAACCCGACAATCTCGCCCACCCGGACTTCAAAGCTCACATCCTGGAATACACCCTTGCGGCTTAGCCTGTCTACCTTGATAACAGGCTCTCCCGGCTCAACCGGCGTCTTGTCGTAAATATCCGAAAGCTCGCGGCCCACCATCATTCGGATAAGTATATTGCGGTCGATTTTTTCGATATCGCAGGTGTCTATATAGCACCCATCGCGGAACACCGTAACCCTGTCGCAGATACGTGTGATTTCCTCCATCCGGTGCGAGATGTAGACAATGCTTATGCCTTTGCCTTTCAATTCGGCGATGGTCCTAAAAAGATTCTCCGTTTCATCGCTGTCAAGGGACGAAGTGGGTTCGTCCATGATGACCAAACGCGCATTGAACGTCACCGCTTTGATGATTTCGATCATCTGCATCTGAGCGATGGTCAAATTCATCATCTTGGTCCGGGGGTTGAGGTCCAAACCGTATTTTTTAAGAATATCCGCTGCCCGCGCATTCATTTCTTTTTTATCGATCAGGAGTTTCCCCATTTTTGTCGGTTCCCGGTGCAAAAAAATATTTTCGGCAATGGTCATGTTCAAAACCGGATTCAGTTCCTGATGAATCATACTCACACCGGCATTAATGGCTTCCGCTGGATTGTTGAAACAGACTTTTTTCCCATCGAACCATATTTCCCCGCCGTCGGCTTTTAACAAGCCCGCGGCAATTTTCATCAATGTGGATTTGCCTGCACCATTCTCCCCCATCAAAGCATGAATCTCTCCGCGCCGGACCTGAAGCTGGACCTCATTCAAGGCAAGGGTACCCGGAAAAGATTTTGTGATGCCTTCCATGGCAAGAAGATTCTCGCTTTCAAATTCTGGCATACCTGCTTTCCCTCTTTTCTCCGAATTTAAATAAAATGTTTCTGAAAAAATTTCTCCAAGTGATTTTGCACATCCGCAGCATGTTGCCTGCTGTCGATGGATTTTGCCGTGATCTCGTAAAATTCCGCCCCGCAAATGCATTCAGCCATGGCCCGGCCGTATTCGAGGGGATGGATGGGATCCGAACCGTTGGCCATTATCAGCACCGGAACCTGGATACCGCCCCATTCCTGCCTGTTGCCGGAGGGCCTGTCAGCGGGCAGGGACAAAAATTTTCCTGTCGTGGTTTTGGCATGCTTGTCTTCGAAATAATTTAAAAATGACTGTGCCACTGCTTGCGACTCTTCCTGAAGGCGGAGATAGCTTTGGGATTTTCGAAAAATTTCGCGTCCGGGCCCAGGCCCATGTTCCAAAATGAGCTTGGCAACCTCTCTGAATAACGCCTGATGCCCCGGCGGCATTGGACAATCCAGCCAGGCCGGCCGTGAAAAAACGCAGCCAAGGGTTTTTTCAGGATAGCGAAGCACAAAGTTCAATGCCACCGCAGCCCCCATGGAGATTCCTCCGATCACGGCCTTCTCAATCTGCAAACATTCCATGAACGCCGCCAGATCATCGGCAAAGGTTTTGAAGCTCAGTTCCTGTTCCGGTCCGGTCCGGGTAGCCCCATGTGCCCGAAAGTCAAAGGAGAGAAAGCGAATGCCTTTTGGCGGTGCAAACAGGCCTTTTGGCTGTTCGAGCGTTCCCCCCAGGCCATGCTGGAAAATAAACGGCACACCTTCCCCAAGGTCTATGTAGTTGAATTTGATGCCCGCATGATCGAAAAATGCCACGGGATTACACCTCACTCTCGAGGCTGCCGAGCTGTTTTTTTATAAACCTCACACTCTCCGGAACCTGACCTTCCGATAATCCGTGAAGGATCAAAGCCCCTTGAAAACCAGCGTCACGAAGGTGCTTCAAATACACTGCATAGTCCAGGATTCCCTGTCCGGCTGCGACAAAGCTTGTCTCTTCATCGCTGGCCAGATCCTTGGCATGGGCTAGGACGATTTCATCTCCCAGAAGATCAAAAGCACCGTCCAGTACATCAGCCATCTCGTTGGCTTCACCCGGGTGAAACAGATTTGCACCGTCCATGACAATTTTTAGAAAGGATGACTGCATTTCATCCAGCAAGCGCCTTGCCTTGGCAGCACTGTCCACCACATTGGAAATCTCAGGCTCAATCCCTAGCGTAATCCCCCGGTCTTCGGCAATTTTTAGCGCTTCGGCCATGGAAATACACAGGTCATGCCAGGCGTCCGCAGAATTATTTTCAGGATGTTTTTTCCACATGCTGGTCCCATCCCTTGTTCCGGTACACAGGGTGATGACCGTCGTGCCGATTCTGGAGCAGGCTCCTGCCAGCACCTCCAGTCTTTTCAGCCCCAGCTTCCGCTTTTCCTGGTTTGGGTGGATCATATTGTAGGTTCCGGAGATGGCTGCAATGCCGATCCCCCTTTTTTCCGATTCCTCCCTTATCTTATCTGCCAGGCCTGGGTCAATGTACTCGGGCAACGTCGGCAGGCCGGCACAGGTCATATTAAACTGTATTTGCTGCAACCCGTTCTCCTTTGCTGCGTCAAATACTTCCTCAAAGCTTCCCCGGACAAATGTCTTGGCGAATATCCCCAACTGCATACTCATCTTCCTCCTATATCACTTTTGCATTACTCTTTGTGCGGCTGCAACAATGGAACAAGCTCCCATAACCCCGGCATCCGAACCCAGTTCACCGGCCAGTATTTTACAGCGTTGAACAGGGTGCATCAAAGAATCCTCCACCTGTTTACGTACCGGCTTCAGAATCCGCTCCCCGGATCTGGACAGTCCGCCGCCGATGATAATTACTTCAGGGTTAAACAAATTTATCAGATTTACCAGCCCTATGCTTAACTTTTGTGCGAAGGTTTCAATGGTTTTCTGTGATACCGCGTCACCGGCATCAAAGCCGTAATCGATCATTTCGCATGTAATCGCAAGCGGGTTGCCTGATGCATATTTCAATAAGAGGGTATCCGGATTTTCAATTGCAAATTTTCTCGCATACCTTACCATGGCAGTCGCGGAACAACAACTCTCAAAGCAGCCTCGTTTCCCGCAGGAGCACAGCTCTCCGTCTGACTCGATAACCATGTGGCCCACCTCGCCGGCGACATGGGAAGCCCCATGCAGAAGCTGTCCGCCGACAACAATACCGCTGCCGAGTCCGGTGCCCAAGGTCAGCAGCACAATATCGCCAAAGCCCTTTCCGGCGCCAAAATACATTTCACCGAGGGCATTGACGTTTCCGTCGTTTTCGGCATATACCGGCTTTTTGAGGTAGTCCCTGAGAGGTATTCCAACATCCATGTCCGACCAGAGAAGGTTTGCCGCATTGAATACTTTGTTCACCCGGCTGTCAATCAAGCCGGGAATACCGATGCCAATGCCCAAAACGTCCTCAATGCAGACTGCCGATTCTCCCATCATTGCTTCAACCAGGTTAATAATGGCTGTAAATGTCTCTTCCGGTGGTTTTCGTTGGGGTGTGGGAAAGATTTTTTTGATGATCACCTGAAGCCTGTCATTCATAATCATCCCCTTGATGTTGGTTCCTCCCAGATCAATGCCAACGTAGTAATTCATAAGACCCCTGCCCTTTCCGTACCTTCGATGCTCCTGCTCTCAAACCTCTGTCAGGCAAACATTTTCTCCCGTTTCAACCGAACGCGCAATGGCGGTGATGGCCCGCACCGCCGCCAGGCCGTCCTCCAGGCAGGCACCCTGTTGTGGAACGCCATGAAGAATTGTCTCGGCAAATCCTTCGACCTGAAGTTTATAGAAATGGCCATCTTCTCCCAGGGGCCGCTTATACAGTCCGTCTTTTGTCGAAAAGGCCTCCACCTCACTGGATTTGAACAGCCAGGGATTATAGGTGCGGCCCACCACACTGCCAAACTCTCCGTATATCTGGAAGCCTTCGTGCCAGTCCATGCGGACTGCAACCGTCAGATCCAGATTCCCGATGCTGCCGTTGGCAAATTCAACTTCAACAAGCCAGCTGTAGGCATTGAATTTGTTAACCATTTTTGCGCGGACGCTCCGGATTTCCCCTCCCAGAAACCGGGCGGTATCAACAAGATGGCTTCCATGGGTCATCATATAATATTGGGGTTTGTTATCTTTTGGATTGCCGGAGGGTTTCCGTGCCCTGGAGCTTTGATAAAGAATGGGCATGACGTTGTCGGTAACCGTGTAGCGGTAGATACTGTCGCAGTACCAGGCCTTCAGGGTAAGTATTTCACCCATTTCCTCCCGTATAAAATCGCGGGCGAATTTGATTCCGGGGTCAAACCGTTTCATGTTGCCGATCTGAACCGTAACCTTCGCGTTTTTCGCTAGATTATGGAGATTCTCACATTCCTCCACATTGACACCCAAAGGTTTTTCTATCAGGATATGTTTGCCTGCATTGATTGCTTTTACCGCACACGGCACATGAAATTGATCTGCGATGCCAATAATGACTGCGTCGATATTTGGATCGGACAGCATTTTGTCATAATCGCTATATGTAACGCTGACTTCATGCAGTACAGCCATCTTTTCCAACAAATCCTCAGCAACGTCGCAGATTGCATACAGCTCGGCATTATGGGCTTTGCGGGTGGCTTCAAAATGAGCCGCCTGAGAAATAGGGCCGCACCCCAAAATGCCCACTTTTAAAAGCTTTGCATCCTTTTTCATTGAATGACCTCCAATAAACAGATAAATTCATCAGCAATATATTACCGTTAACATCTTTTAGCGCTTATACACCAATAATAACACATTTATTATCGATGTCAATAATTTATTTGTTATTTTTTATTGATTTCAATATTTATTTGTTATATGCAAAAATTATTATTGACTTCAATAAATTTATAGGCGAAAATTTAATTAGAGTTGACGATATATTTATGGTCAAATAAATTAACGATACCATAGAAAGTAGAGATTCAAATGCAAAAAGAAAAGAGCAAGACAGAAATCCGACACGAAAAAATCCGGGGTATGCTGATCGCCAATGACCTGGTAACCGTTGCAGAATTTTGCCAGGCCCTCGATTGCAGCGAAGCAACCATTCGGAACGACCTCCGATATCTTGAGGAGCTGGGACTTTTGAAACGCAGCTTTGGCGGAGCTGTTGCAAATGGTAAAACAGCTTTGTATTCCAATATGAACATGCGCTCGGTTGCGTATCGAAAAGAAAAAGAATCAATTGCAGCTTATATTGTGAAACATATTCTGAGCTCAGGTCAGACAATCATACTGGATTCAGGGTCTACCGCAGTTGAAATTGCTAAGAAAATCCTCGAATCCTCCCTCGAACTGACAGTTCTGACCAATTCGTTTGCGGCAGCCTCCCTTCTGACCAACTCAGACAAGATCAAGCTTTATATGGCTTCCGGCTGCTACGATGAACGGTCCGCATCCTTCCATGATGAATTATCCCAGGCCTTATTCGAAACCATGCGGGCAGACATATGTTTTCTGGGGGTCAATGGTGTGTCCCACGAAGCCGGCTTTACCATTTCAGGCCATGAGGAAGCTTCCATAAAGCAAGCGATGATCCGGTGTTCGCAAAAATGTATCGTACCCGCAGACACCTCCAAATTGGGCAAGATCGGTCTAAAGATCATCTGTAGTTTAACGGATGTCGATACATTGATTTGTGACACGGACAATGGTGACGGTGAACTTGATCTGCTTAAATCCGCCGGACTGAATGTTGTTTTCGCAGACCATGGATGAAGTTTTTTGCACACAAGCCATACTTTGGTATTCATATCCAACTGGTATTTTTATTCAATGTAATCTTCATACAACGATTCATCAACTCCCTTTTATATGATTGCGGGAAATACCTGGTTCATTTTAAAAGTTAAATTTAACCACTTTATAGTTGTAAAGCATGTATATATATGGTAAAATATTTATATCCAATATTTCCGATTTGTTTTATTGGAATTTGAGGGAAAATTTTTATCGGGACCAAATAATCTATTATGAAGGGGTGTTGATCATGAGTAATCTCCAGGCTATCAAAAAAGGTCTTTCCGTCAGAACCATCGTCGCCATTGGTATTGGCGCAGCTCTTTTCATTATTCTTACGCAGTTGAGTATTCCGGTGGGCTTTATTCCAAACACGCGCATCCAGTTCAATGCCGCACTGATTGCCATCATCGGAGCTTTGTTCGGGCCAGTCGCAGGTCTTTTCACCGCTTTTCTCGGTCATGCTCTCGGCGATGCCATATTCTACGGCAGTGTCTGGTGGAGCTGGGTCGTCGCTGATGCCGTTTATGGCCTTCTGGTAGGCGTGACCTTTAAAAAGTTAAAGATTGCCGAGGGCGGCTTTGGAAATAAAGAAGCTGTCATTTTCAATATCAACCAGATTATTGCCAATGCCGCGGCATGGGTTGTCGTCGCGCCCGTCCTTGATATCCTCATTTACGCAGAGCCCTCCAACAAGGTATTCGCACAGGGTGTCACAGCCTTCATCGTAAATGCGGTGGTAACGCTTATCGTGGGTACTCTCCTGGCATTTGCCTATTCCAAAACCCGTACCCGGAGCTCCACCCTTCAAAAGGAAGAATAATCGGGTTCTTACGTGAAAGAACATTACTGCGGCTGTTCAGAGAATGGACAGCCGCTTTTAAAGTACGGGGACAGTCATGAAAAAAGTTGTTGTTGAATTCAAGGATTATTCTTTCAAATACCGTGCTCAAACAGAACCAACCCTCTCCGGCATAAACCTCAAAATATATGAAGGGGAAAAGGTGCTTATTGCCGGTCCCTCGGGGTCTGGAAAATCCACGCTGGCCAATTGCATCAATGGTCTGGTGCCTTTTTCTTATGCCGGCACTGCCGAAGGCTCTCTCCTTATCATGGGTCAGGAACCACAGAATTTAGGTATCTTCGGGCTTTCAAAGCTGGCGGGAACCGTCCTGCAGGACACCGACAGCCAGTTTGTGGGGTTGACTGTCGGTGAGGACATTGCATTCGCACTGGAAAATGATTGTGTCCCCTCATGGGAAATGCATAAAAAGGTGGAGTCCGCAGCGAAAATGGTGGACATTCATGCCCATCTTTCCCACTCTCCCCAGACCCTTTCCGGGGGCCAAAAGCAGCGGGTGTCCCTGGCAGGGGTATTGGTGGACGAGGTGGGGATTTTGCTTTTTGATGAACCTCTTGCCAACCTTGACCCGGCAACGGGAAAATATGCCATGGAATTGATCGACAGAATCCATGGGGAAACCGGCAACACCGTTATTATCATAGAACACCGGCTGGAGGACGTGCTCCACTGCCCTATTGACAGGATCATCGTCATGGACGGGGGCAGGATTGTTGCAGATGCCTCCCCTGCCGGGCTGCTGGCCTCAGATATCCTGAAAACTGCCGGAATCCGTGAACCCCTGTATATTACCGCTTTGAAATATGCAGGCTGTGTGATGGACCCATCCATTCAACCGGAAAGCATCCACACAATAAAGTTAATGGGCTTGGAGCAAAAGCTTGAGAACTGGTATCAGACTACCCTCCCGGATTATATTCCCCCTTTAAGCTCGCCTCTTCTGGAGCTTCAGAATATCAGCTTCGGCTATCAGGAGACCAAAGCCGTATTGAGCAATATCTCCTTTTCTGTCCAGAAGGGTGAATTAGTCAGTGTTGTGGGGCGGAACGGCGCGGGAAAATCCACGCTTTCAAAATTGATATGCGGCTTTGAGAAACCTGATTCCGGAAAAATCCTCATTGACGGAAGGGATATTGAAAAGGACAGCATTGCGGAAAGGGCATTGAAAATCGGAATGGTCATGCAGAATCCAAACCATATGATTTCCAAGCCCATGCTTTTTGATGAAGTTGCTCTCGGCCTTGTTTCAAGAGGATGGGGCCGGGAAGAAATCCGGGTACGGGTGGAAAAGGCCCTTAAAACCTGCGGTCTCTATCCCTTCCGCAACTGGCCCATTTCCGCCCTCAGCTTCGGCCAGAAAAAGCGGGCAACCATCGCTTCAATCCTTGTACTGGAGCCCCGGATAATCATATTGGATGAACCCACCGCCGGACAGGATTTCAGGCATTATACCGAGTTTATGGAGTTTCTTCTCCAGTTGAACAGGGAGAACGGAACCACCATCCTCATGATCAGCCATGACATGCACTTGATACTGGAATATACCACCCGCACCATTGTCATGTCGGAAGGTCGGACTATCGCCGACGACCTTCCCTCCGCCGTTCTGACCAATGATGAAATCATCCAAAAGGCCAGCCTCAAAAGAACCTCGCTGTATGATCTGGCGGTCAGGTCGGGAATTAATAACTCACAGGCCTTTGTCCAACATTTTATCGATTTTGACAGGAGGGTACGGGAACATTGCCTAGAATGCTGAGCTATTCCGATAAAGGAACCTTCATCCACTCCCTGAACGGAGTTACCAAGCTGCTTTTCTTTCTCATCTGGTCTATCACGGGCATGATTACCTATGACACCAGGGTGCTGGTATTTATGCTTGTTGTCAGCCTGACGGGCTTTAAGATTTCAAAGGTTGAATACAAGGATATTTCCTTTGTATTCAAGCTGATCCTGGTTTTCCTTTTCATCAACCTGGTCGCCATTTTCTTTTTCTCTCCCGAGGAAGGAGTGAAAATATACGGGCACCGTACCCAACTCCTTCACATGGCGGGAAATTATTACCTTACCGCCGAGCAGCTTTTCTATGAGGCAAACGTGGCCCTTAAGTACTTCACCATCATACCGGTGGCGCTGTTGTTCATTCTCACGGAAAACCCCAGTGAATTTGCGGCTTCCTTGAATAAAATCGGGTTGAACTATAAGCTCTGCTATTCCGTTGCCATCACGTTACGCTACATTCCCGACATGCAGCGTGATTATGTCCTTGTCTCACAGGCCCAGCAGGCAAGGGGCATCGACATGTCAAGGAACGTGAGCCTGTTCCGAAGGATTAAGAATGCCGCCGCCGTCCTGCTTCCCCTTTTTCTTTCCAGCATGGAACAGATTGACACCATCAGCAACGCTTTGGAGCTGCGGGGCTTCGGCAAGAAAACCAAGCGTACCTGGTATGCGGCACGCAGCTTCCAAAAACGCGATATTGTCCTCATCAGTTCTTTAGTCCTTTTTGCCGCGCTGGCTTTTTACATCACCTTTCACGACGGCAGCAGGTTCTATGATCCGTTTTGAGATTTGCAGCGCAATTCCGGATTGCAAACGGGACCATAAGGAGCCTGCCGCTCCCTATGGTCCCGTGGTTCATGGGCTCTTCCGAAACAATTGTGCCTGATATTAGAATACCGGTACAACCGCGCCCTTGTATTTCTCATTGATAAAGTCCTTAACTTCCTGTGAATTCAGGACCTCACCAAGGGTCTTTATTTCCGCCCTGCCTTCATCTCCTGTACGGACCGCCAGGAAATTGGCGAAGGTTTTGGCAGCCAGCGAATCCTTGTCTTCCGCCTTCAGTGCATCCGTTGCGGCATTGAGCCCCGCTTCGATGGCATAATTGCCGTTGATCACCGCGAGGTTCACATCCTGTAATGCCCTTGAGATCTGTGCCGCTTCCAGTTCTTTGATTTTCAGCTTTTTCGGATTTTCTGTGATGTCTTTTACCGTTGCGGCCAGCCCTGCATCCGCTTTAACCTTTATCAGTCCTGCTGCCTCCAGGAGAAGCAATGCCCTGGCTTCGTTGGTGGTGTCGTTGGGAACGGCGATGGTATCGCCTTCCTTCACATCGTTAAGGCTTTTGGTTTTTCCCGGATACAGTCCCAGAGGCTCGAAATGTACGTTGGTGGAAGGGCTGATCTGGGTGTTGTTCTTCTTGTTGAAATCCGTCAGGTAAGGCAGGTGCTGGAAATAATTTGCGTCCAGTTCCTTGTTCTGCAGGGCAAGATTGGGCTGAACATAATCCGTAAACTCAACCACCTGAAGATCAATGCCCTTTTCCTTGAGCTTGGGAACAATGAATTTCAATATTTCTGCATGGGGAACGGGGGAAGCTCCGACCTTTAAAACCGTCAATGGCTTTTCAGCTTCTGCCTTGGGCTCTTCGGCCTTTGGAGCTTCAGGAGCCGCAGCTTCTTTTTTGGGTTCTTCTGCTGCCGGAGCGGGAGCTGCGGCCTTTGGTCCGCATCCGAAAAGGACCAGGGATAAAATAAGTGTAAATACCAATAATACTGCTACTTGCTTTTTGTTTCTCATGGTTTTAATCTCCTTATCTGTTTTTTTTGTCGATCTTTTTTGAAAAATAACTTCCTGAGCTTTGCACGATCTGGACAATGATGATTAAAAGTACAATGGTCAAAAACATTACGTCCTTTTGATACCGGTAATATCCGTACCGTATCGCCAGATCTCCCAGACCACCTCCTCCCACTGCGCCTGCCATCGCGGAATAACCGATCAGGGTTATGGTCGTTATGGAAAGCCCTAAAATCAATGAAGGCAAGGTTTCAGGGATCATTACCTTCGTTATGATTTTCCATGGTGACGCTCCGATTGCCTGGGCAGCTTCAATAATTCCCCTGTCCAGTTCCTTCATTGAGGTTTCAACCATCCTGGCCACAAAGGGTATGGCTCCCACCACAAGGGGTACAACCGATGCCGTGGCGCCGATGGTGGTGCCGACGACAAACCTCGTAAAAGGAATGATCGCAATCAGTAAAATAATAAAGGGTATGGAGCGTGTAATATTAATGAGACCCTCCAAAAAAAGGTTGAGTTTGTTATTGGGCAGGATGTGTTTTTTTTCTGTCACCACAATCGTAATGCCCAGAGGCAGTCCGAAGAAGTAAGCAAAAAAAGTTGCCAGTAGAGTCATATAAAGGGTATCCAAGGTCCCTTTGCCCAGCAGGTCAATGTATTCAAACAGCACCTCAGCGTTTATCATGTTCCTATCACCTCATACTTCAGGCCTAATTCCTCAATGTGTTTCAGCGCCCCTTCCACGGAATTTTCAGCTCCGGAAATTTCAAGAACCAGTTCCCCCAGCGGGGCACCCTGGATAAAATCAATGCTGCCGAAGAGGATGTTGGCATCCACCTCAAACCTGCGCACGATGGTTGAAATAACCGGTGTAAGCGCCGATTTGCCGGTAAACGTTACCTTGATCCGGATGGAAGACCCGCTTCCCGTTTTGGGAAAATCCGCATCCGCCAGCACATCCCTGCCGACGGATTGTCCCACCAGGTCCCTGGCAGCCGCTGTCCTGGGATTCGCCAACACATCAATCACCCGCCCCTTCTCAACAATATGGTTCCTGTCGATTACAGCGACATAATCACAAATTTCCTTGATTACGCCAATCTCATGGGTTATTAAAACGATTGTCAGTCCCAGTTTCCGGTTGATGTCTTTTAAGAGGGCCAAAATTGATTTTGTCGTGACAGCATCCAGTGCGGAAGTTGCTTCGTCACACAGGAGGACTTTCGGATTGTTTGCAAGGGCCCTTGCAATGGCAACACGCTGTTTTTGTCCGCCGCTGAGCTGGGCCGGATAGGCTTCCGCTTTTTCCGACAGTCCTACCAGTTCAAGCAGTTCATTGACCATTGCCGTTATTTCTTCTTTTGGAACATTGGCTATTTCAAGAGGGAAAGCAATGTTATCCTTTACCTTGCTTTGCATGAGCAGGTTGAAGTGCTGAAAAATCATTCCCAGGGAGCTTCTTAATTTTCTTAGTTCCGCGCCCTTCAGCCTTGTAATCTCCCGGCCGTCAATCTCGATACTTCCTGCCGTGGGTATTTCCAAAAGGTTCATGCATCTTATGAGAGTACTCTTTCCCGCACCGCTCAGACCGATGACACCGAAGATTTCTCCCTTGCCGATTTCCAGATTTACATCTTCCAGGGCTAAAACATCGCCGGCTTCACTTTTATATATTTTTTTCAGCCCTGTTATTTTGATCATGGGCAGCTCTCCTCACTTTGAATTGACCTGTCGTGCCGGATTCTACTGATTTCCCGCAGATACGGCAATGTTCTGCAGGAAACGGCTGTTTGAATTTGAACAAAAAAAGAAGCCAAACCACCTCCACCTTTAATGGATGTAATCCAGCCTCCAGTTCTTCCGGTCAGCCTCACAGGAATACGGAAATGAACCTGTTTTGCGTCCAATACCTTAGTATTCCTACTTGTTTTGTATGTTATTGTTAGTTTAGTCCTTTGTACAGAAAAAGTCAATAGTTTTTCAATATTTTATACCCTATCTTTCATCCAGTATTTCATTATAGGTCTTTGTTTCCGACAGGTTATAGCTCATTTCCCAGGTGGGTTTGAAGCCAATCCGTTCATACAGGCGCCTTGCATCCTTGCCCGAGGCAATGAGCTTGGCCTCCTGTACCCCTTTCCCCTTCAGCCATTGGATTGTGCGCTCCATCAGCCTGGCAGACAGGCCTTTCCCCCTGTACTCAGGAACGGTATACACGTCGATGATCCAGCCATAATAGCCCGGTTTGAAAAGATAGTAGGGGAAGTCCTCCTTCAGCAGCGCTCCGGCAATGGCTGCCGGCTTGTTTTCCGGTCCATAGGCAATGAAATGCCTTATCCGGTCCGCCTGGTATTCCTTTTTGTACAAATCCGCCAGCACTTCTCCCACGTCATCCAGCAGCAAGCTGTCGGCCACCCCCATTTCCTTGAAGAGGAGCCTCCGGAAGGTCAACGCCAGTTCTACGTCTTCCCCGGTCCCGGGTCTTATGATAAATTCTTCATCTCTGTCTGCCATATTGCAACACACCTCTCCTATACCTTATTTCGCCAACCGGTCCAGATGCTTGAAGAAGGGGCGCTTGCTCTCCTGCTCCGCGAATCTGTTTACCGCCGGCCAGCCGCTTACCTCCTCGGGTTTTATGATGCAAACCGCCGCCAGTTCTACATCTCCCCGCCTTTCCCTCAGCCGGATGTAGTTCTTTTCAAATACCGGCCCGCTGATGACGATTTTCTCCGGCCTGCCTTTGATTTGAAAGCTCCGGTTGTCCGCCCCTTTGAAGGTCACGGCAACCTTCCCTTCATACCAGAGGCTGCGGGTGAAGTTCCTGTAAGTTGTCGAGGACTCCAGCAGCTCCAGGAATTCCAGGTTCCCCTCCTCGTTCACGTGGAGAGAACCCTTAAAGGCGGCGTGGGGAACATTGTTTTCATCCACCGTTGCGAGTATTTTCAGGGTTTCAGGACTATTTACAAGCTCAATGATGTCTTTCTCCAGTTTTACAGCCATAGCATTCATCTCTCCCATCTGCTACAAAAGTCTTGACAGGTCGCTGTCGGGGTGGTTCCCGCACCGGCGGTAGTCGTCGAAGTCCGTAGGCAGCCGGTACTTGCGGCGCAAAGCATGCAAGCCTTTTGCAAGCAGCACATAGTATTCCAGTGAAGCGTTCTTCTGGTCGTGGAAATAGGATTGGGGCCTGGGCATCCACACCATGTATACCGTGGACACTCCCTTCTCCGCCAGCTCTTCCGCCTCTTCCAGGGTGGCTTTCAGGGCCTCGCCTTCGGTTTTGAAGCCGTATGGCCGGGCAAGCTCCACACCGCCCACGATTCCGGTGTTTACATTCCCCCTTCCGAAGATGTCCACAGCTTTCACCAGGCGGTCTTTCCATTCCCTGTACCCGATCCATTCCGCTTTCCCGGGGCAGATCCAGTTGAATTTTTCTTCATTGAGCACCTCGATATCCGCCGTGTAGCTCATCAGCCCCGTTTCCTCATAGAGCCTTGCCAGTTGTTTTTCGGTGAAAGCCGTGGCAATGAGCTGGCTCGGAAATTTCCTGGTTTTGAAGTTCGCTCCGATGGCCTGCAGGATCTGGATGTAATAGTCCACTTCCTCATCAAAGGGCTCCTTTCCCCGGGTATCGGAGCCCGCCGTCAGGCAGATGGAAGTAAAACGCCCCTGCTGCTTGATGGCCTCCCCAATAGTCTCGCCCACGTCTTCCGGGCTCAGCCTTGAGGGGATCCCCAGCTCCGATTTCTGATGCTTCAGATTATTTACAATATCACAGTATTTGCAGCCCTTGTCATTGTTCCAGAAGTGGCAGTAGCTGGAGGGAGACACGCTCAACCGCTGGGGTCTGGCAATGACGATATAATTCATGGGATTGCCCGAAGCGGTCTTTTTATTATAGTAATCCGGCCTGGGCCAGTACTCCACCTCTTCCACGATCTGTTCCTTGTCCGTTAATACCAGTCTGCCGTCGATAAAGTCCACAACATAGGGATCGTTTTCAAGGGGTGCAGGGTCCACCAAAATGGAAGTGCCATCCCTTAGCAGCAAAGAATCCGGCAGGGGAGTCAGCTTGGTATCCCGGGAACCGAATAAAGCGGCCCCCCGCATCTGGTGGATTTCTCCGTCCGCTGCGCCCAGCGCCCTGTCGGTATAATGCACTCCCCTTCGCTGCACGTCAATCTTTATGGTGATAAAGCTTGGTACCTCCGGATACTTCTCAACGACATCCTTCAAACTCAATTCCTGGTTTTTCTTCTCCCCGGCTACCGGCATCCCAACAGCACTCCTCTCAAAATACACCTGCTCCACATATTTTAACGATCCCTTTAGATGGTATATGCAAAGGGCTTTTCAGCTTCTGCAAAGAACTCATTGTAAACCACTTTGCGGATCTGCACAAAATCATAGCTGCTCCGGTCCCTGGGCCTTCCCAGCTCCACCGGAACGATCTTCTTTATGGTTCCGGGCCTGCTGGACATGACAACAACCCGGTCCCCCAGGAAAATGGCTTCGTCGATGTCATGGGTAACCAGAATCATGGTGGTTTTTTCCGTCTCCCATATGCGCAGGATCTCCTGCTGCATATTGATGCGGGTGAAGGCGTCCAGCGCCCCAAAGGGTTCGTCCAGCAGCAGTATTCTGGGGTTGTTGACCAGTGCCCTGGCAATGCTCACCCTTTGCTGCATTCCTCCGGAAAGCTGGTACGGATAGGCCTTCTCAAAGCCTGTGAGCCCAACCAGCTCGATATGGGACTTTACAATTTCCCTTTTATCCTTTTCTGCAGTTTTTTCCGCCATGCCGAAAGCGATGTTCTGTTCCACGTTCAACCAGGGAAAAAGCCTGGCCTCCTGGAATATCATCCCCCGGTCGACGCTGGGGCGGGTGATGCTTTCATCCCCGATCCGAATCTCCCCTGAATCCTTTTTTTCAAGGCCCACCAGCAGGCGCAGAAAGGTACTTTTGCCGCATCCACTGGCCCCCACGATGCTCACGAACTCCCCCGGCCGGATGTCCAGGTTGATGTCCTTGAGCGCGTCAACGGTGGCTGATTCGTTCCTGTAGCTTTTATACAGCTTGCCGACGGATAAGGAAAGATTGCTTCCTCTTGTATTGTTCATATAAAATCTCCCCGACAGTAAAATCGAATGGCTCTTTTGTGGCCTCTCTACAGCCCCGCCTTTACGGTTTTCCCTCAAGCTCGAATACCGGCAGCAGTTCGTCTTCTATCCGGTAGATGTCATGGACCAATGTAATGGGAGCTGCGAAGGCATCATACACCTGGTCATAGGTATAGCCCTCTTTCCGGAGGATGGCGGCGTTCTTGAAACTCAAATCCAGGTGCCATTGGGGGGTCGGCGAGCGGTGTCCCTCCAGCGCCGAACCGGGATTTGGAAACCATCCGGGCGCGATGGCAATGATCCCTTTGGAGGCAAGATATTCGATCCCTTCAAGGGTGGATTTTTTGTCCTCAAGGCCGCCCACCATGTTGGACCTGACTTTCCCTCTTCCAAATACCCTGGCGGAGTATTCCAGGGCTTTGATCCAGTTGTCCCTTCCGCCGCAGTATTCTTCCTTGCCGGGGCAATAGGCCCGGAAGAAATGCTCGTTCCACACTTCAATGTTGATGGCGATGGTCCTGTAGCCCGCTTCCTTATATTTATCGATGACACCCAGGTCGATGGGAGCGCCGATGCAGGCCGTCCCGTTGAAGTCCTCCAGGCCAGTGTGTTCCCTTATACTGTCCGCCACGTCCAAATAATAGTCCACTTCCCTTCGTTCAGGGATGAACCCGCCGCTGATGGTCAGATGCCTTGCGCCTTCCTTATATGCGGCCGCGGCTGTCTCGCCGATCTGCTTTGGGTATTTCCATTTGATGGACTGGCGCTCTCCATAGGTGTCCTTGGTGGCGTTGATGTTGCAGAAAAGACAGTCCTTTCCCGTTTCCTTCAAATAGCATTCATTGCTGTAGGCCACAAAGATCACTCCCTGTCCGTTGTAGGTGGCAACGGTCTTCATGGGTGTCCCGTCGGAAGTCTTAAGCCCATAGTACCCGGGACTTTTCTGGAATCGGATGGGACATACCACATTCTCCCTCTGCAAAAGGTAGTAGGTCCCCTTTTCATATTCAATGGAGTATTCCGACCTCCCGTTGGCGATGAAAAGCGCCGTCAAGCCGTTGGGCAGATCAAAGGATACGGGCAGGTCATAGTCCTCATGGGTGTCAAAGTCATATTCAAACAGGTTGTGCACCTGCTCCTGGTGTTCTTCCCCCAGCCTGGCGTGTTTGAAAACCTCCGGCCTGAAGCTGACTCCCTGGGAGGAAACCAGGGTCTTTAATTCCAATTCCTTGTATAGCCTGTCTTTTAATTCACTCATGGAAAGCCTCCTGCTTACTTATATGAAATTCCTAATTTTTGCTTATATTGATATTCCACTTCAAAACAGCCGCCTCAATCTTCCGGATGAGCACGTCGATCAAAATGCCGGTAATGCCGATGGAGAAAACTCCCACCAGCATGACATCCGGCTGGGAAAGTTCTCTTGCGTACATGATCAGGTATCCTATTCCCGAGGCCGCCGCAATGAGCTCCGCCCCGATGACACTCATCCATGCGATCCCGATCCCAATTCTCAGGCCGGTAAAGATGGAAGGCAGCGCCGATGGTAAAACCACCTTGGTTAAGATTTTGAGCCTGCTCTTCTCCAGAATTTGCGCCACCTCAAGGTATTTGGTGTCGGTGCTTTTTATGCCGTGGACGGTATTCAAAAGTACGGGCCAAAAGCTGCCGATGGCGATCACCGTTACCTTTGAGGCTTCATCGATGCCCATCCAAAGAATCAGCATGGGGACCCAGGCAATAATGGGAATGGGCCTTAATATGCCCGTTACAAGCACCAAAGCGGTGTCCACCTTTTTAAACAGGCCCATCAGGATGCCCAGAAAAACGCCAAAGGCTGCACCGATGGCATAGCCCTGCAGAACCCTCAGGATGCTTACGCCAAGGTGCCTGAAAATCTCGCCGGTCTCCAGCATATCCAGGAATGTCCTGCCCACCGTCGTTGGGGCGGGCAGGATGGACAGCCGTATGAAGCCGTACCGGCTCAAAAGTTCCCACAAAAGAAGGATTGCCACCGGCGTGGAGAACATGAGAACAAACGTTGCGACTCTCTTTCCGAACCTGGTTTTGGAGAGGATAAAAACCTCCGGATTTCTGTTCTGTGCTGTTTTTATCGCAGCCCTATCCATTTCCACACTCCTTAATTTATATAGGCGCTTATTGCAGGCCTGCAGCTTTCAAATAGCTGTCGTCAATCAGCTCCCTGGCGTCCACATCCGTACGGATGACATTGTTTTCCCTCAAAAATGCCGCTGTCTCGGTGATGGATTTGACGGCAGCTTCCGTCAGCCGCAAATCCAGGATGGTCTTGTCGAAAGAGGGCTTTAACACCTCCGGTTTGAAGCCGGAATCCTTGGATATGATCTCCAGAGCCTTGTCGGGATTCTCCTTGATCCATTTTTCCGCCTTGTCCAGTACCTTCAGAAGCCTGCTGACAA
>JAFADI010000093.1 GCA_023424965.1 Bacillota bacterium | reverse complement strand
CGGTGGCACCGAGCAGCCCTTTCCGCTCACAGGCTTTGAATGCTTTTGTCACCGTGCTGACGTTGATATCCAGAAAATCTGCCAGCTCCCGTTGCGGAGGTAATTTGGTTCCGGGAAGAAGCTCGCCGCTAATGACATCTTGCTCTAATTTGGCTGCCAGCGCCTTGTAAAGTGAACGGGAGCTTTTGTCGATGGATGGTCTCCATGACATGGGATAATTTTCAAATGAATTGAACGGCACACAGTCACCTCCTCACCATACGATTATAGCATTGTGTGGTATGAAATAAAAGGATTTATAGGGCCCGGCGTAAACAGGAATGGAATGCCAGGCAGCTTTGTGCTAAAATTCGACAAAATGTTACAAAATTAGCTATGAGTTTGTTTTAACATTGTTTCTGTTGGTATATATAGGTCAAGACATTCGAAAAACAAACTTGCCGAAAGTAATTCCGCAATCCGGATGAATAAGCTGCAGCTGGTATAGACGGTGTTTTTATACCATTTGAAAAAGAATGGTATATTTTTCTTAATTTACAAACTATCGCTTGTTAGGTAAAGGAGAATAAGCTCTATGCCTGTTGAAAAAATAAAAAAGGTAGCATTAAGGCTATTTGCCACCAAAGGTTACGAGAATACCACCACCAGAGAAATCGGCCGGGAGTGCGGGATGAAAGGAGCATCCCTCTATACCCACTTTAAAAGCAAGGAAGAGATTTTTATGAAGGTATTGGAGGATGTAAAAAACAAGCTGCTGCTGGAGCACCGGAGCAATATCAAGGAAGTTGCCGAAAACCGGGTGCAAGACTATAAGCGCTTGCTTTACAACATATTTCGAAAATACCTGTTGTATTTCTTAAATAATGAAGTGGAGCTGCTGTTCTGGCAGAGGGTCCGGATAATACCGCCCTTCGATTTTAAGGAAAAGTTCGATTTTACAACGTTTATTTATGGGCGGCAGGTACTTGATGTTTACCATGAGCTGTTTAAACGGGGAATAAAAATAAAGCAAATACGGAAACATGATATAAATACATTGGTCCTTTCGTATCTTAACCTGATCAACGGGTATTATGACTCAATTATCATGTACAGGGCGAAATACACCGAAAAGCAGTTGGCCCAAGCCTTTGACCTTTATTGGGAAGGTATAAAATTCAGTTAACTGCCAGTCCGTCAAAGTACATATCCTTTAATCAGAGAAGTTTCTATCACAATTTTCAAAAATAAAATGGCAGGTATCCTGGTCCACTTTATTGAGTTATGCCCAAAAATACAATGGGGTACGGCAATTATACCATATAATATCCATTTATAGACAAAATATCCTTAATTTATATTTTACCGGAGGAGGTAACTATTCATGAAAAGTCTGAAGTTGAAAATCTTGCTTCCAGTCTTGGCCATTGTTATCGGAGGATTGCTTGTTGTATCGGTAAGCAGTTATTTTATTGCACGGGGCGTTGTTGTAAATGACATTGAAGAGGTAACCTCGGGCAAGGCCCAGAAGATTGAAAATTTTGTGGAAGGAAAGCTGGAGAAGTGGAAATCACAGGTGGAGTTACTGGCCGCAACGGATATGGTCAGGAGCTTTGATAATGAAAAGTTCAAGCAGTATGTCAACGCGAGAAGCGAAATCTTCAAGGAATATGAGATGCTTTTTCTGGCGGATAAAACGGGTGCTTATAAAACAACCACAGGTTCCGAAGGGAATATTTCCGACCGGGATTACTTTCCCAAAGTGATGAAGGGGGAGGCTGCAATATCTGAACCGGTTGTATCAAAGTCTACCGGGAAACCGATTATTGTTATTGCCGCGCCGGTGAAGGATTCCAATGGGGGCATCATCGGAATGGTTGCCGGGACGATGGAGCTTAGCGGGCTCTCCGGCATGGTCAGCTCGGAGAAGTTCGGAAAGACCGGATATGCCTATATGGTTACGAAAGATGGTTTAATCATGGCACACCCGGATGAAAATAAGATTTTTAAGGAGAACATACTCAGCGATAAAAATACTTCGCTGGTTGAGACGACAAAAAAAATGCTGGGCGGGGAAAACGGAGTGGGCTATTATACCTATAACGGGGACCAGAGGATTGCGGCATACCGCCATTTGAAAACCACCGGGTGGGGGCTTGCCGTATCGATGTCCTATGACGAAGCAACCCAAAGCATCCATAATATCAGGAATACGGCGGTTTTGTTAAGCCTGCTGGTAATCCTGCTCATTGTGGCAGTGGTTTTCATACTCATCAACAGGGCAATTCAACCTGTCATAAAAATGGCCGCATTAACCAAAGACGTGGCAGCGGGCGATTTGACGGTAAGCGTTGCCGTCAGGGGGAAAGATGAAATCAGTGTCTTATCCGCAAACTTTAACGAAATGATACGGAAGATGAGGGAGCTTATTACAGAGATGAGGGATACGGGAGCCACGGTCGCTTCCTCTTCGGAAGAAATGATGGCTTCGGCGGAGGAAGTGAGCAAGGCCTCCGAGCAGGTGGCGGTAGCCATCGCTGAACTTGCCAAAGGTGCCACAGACCAGGCCATGTCCACGGAAAAGGGGAATACCAGGATACAGGAGATCGTAGAAGGCTTAAGTCAAATTGCCGAGGATATGGGATATTCGAAAGAGCTGGTGGAAAACGTAAACGAAGTCCTCAGCATCGGGGAAAAATCTGTCCGGTACCAGGAAATGAAGGTGAATGAAAATACGCAGGTATCCAATGAAGTTGCGGCTGCCATAACCCAATTGGCGGCCAAGTCGAAGGAAATCGGCCAAATCCTGGGGGTCATCCGGGGGATTGCGGATCAAACAAACCTCCTGGCTCTGAATGCGGCCATCGAAGCGGCCAGAGCAGGAGAAGCCGGAAAGGGATTTGCCGTCGTAGCCGACGAAATACGTAAACTGGCAGAACAGTCCGGTTCCTCTGTAAAGCGGATTGGTAAAATTATTGAGGAGGTTCAAGCCGGAGTGGAGCATTCGGTAGAACAAATGGACGGTGCAAAAGCAGTGGTGCTTGAACAGGTAGAAGCATTGAAGGAAACCACAAAGGCGTTTAGAGACATATCTTCGGCAGTTACACCCATTGCCCAGAACGTAAAAGTGGTTTCCGAGTCCGCCAGCGCTTTGAGCAAAGAAGCCATGCAGGCTGCCGACGCCATGAGCGATATAGCGAGCATCGCCCAGGAAACCGCGGCGGGCACGGAGGAAGTTTCCGCATCCACCGAAGAGCAGACATCGGCGGTGCATCAAATTGCCGAGTCGGCGGAGCATTTATCGAAGCTGGCCGGCACCCTTCAAGCAAGCATTGAAAAGTTCAAAGTATAATAGAGAAGTGCAAATGGGTGGGTTTACTGCTAATTCCGGCAGTAAACCCACTCATTTTATTTGTGTTTTAAAAAGTATTTCGGTTGTTTCAGGAGATTAATGCCATGTATTACAAGCCCGGTTTACGCATGAAACCGGAAAGTGTGAGTAAAATAATACAGGAAATGGAGGCTTTTGTATGACCGTTGCTTCTCAGGTAAAACAAACATTGGCCGGTCTGAAAGGTATGCAGGGCACGTTAAGAATATATTCCACACAGACCCGCGACGAAGAGACAAGGTCGGTATTTTCCGAAGCGCTGGAAACTACCGGAGGGATTATTAACGACCTTGAAAGAAGATTGCAGGTGCTGGAGCTCCAGGAACCCCAATATAAAGGGAATTAGCTGAGGTATGGAAAAATGCAGATGTGGATTCAGATATTACTCAGATCAGCCGCTTTATTCATCCTTGTTTTAGCGCTTGCCAGAGTCCTGGGCAAAAGGAATATGACCCGTATGCCCCCATATAAATTCATAAGCTATGTTGTTATCGCCATTATCGCCGCTCTCCTTTCAGTAAATATCATCTCAAATCCTGCCTACGGTTTTATTGCTTTGGGTGTGTGGGTACTGTTCCCGATCATACTGGATTATCTGTCAATAAAGAGCAAGTGGCTTCATGACCTCATGAACGGGAAGGAAACAGTGCTGATCAAGCATGGAAAAATTATGGAGGAAAGCCTGCAGCAGACAAGACTGACAGGGGAGGAGCTTTTGCGGGAACTCCGCTATAAGAACGCTTTCAACCTTGCGGATGTGGAGTTTGCCGTAATGGAAGCCACCGGTGAAATCAATGTTTTCTTAAAATCCGATAAAAAACCGGTGACCCCTCACGATTTGGGCATAAAGACCGCCCCCCAGGCCGAGCCCCAAACCATTATCCTGGACGGAAATGCCTTGAACGAACCGCTTGCTTCCCTTGGGTTGAACAAGGAGTGGCTGCGCATCCAGCTGGAAAACATGGGCGTATCTTTGGACAACGTTTTCCTGGGGCAGGTGGATTCATCGGGCGATCTGTATGTAGACCTGTTTGACGATGCCGTGGAGCTCCCGCAGTCCAAGGTAAAGGAAATGATTTACGCCAATATGGAGAAAGCCCAGGCAAGCCTTATGACATTTTCCCTGGAGACCAACGATGAAAATGCCAGGGAAATGTACACAAAAAATGCAGACAGGCTAAAGCAGCTCATGGACAAGCTGAAACCGTATTTATTGCGATAGAAGGTGATTTTTATGTCCAGCAAGAAGAGGAAAAACCTCACCCCGACCCAGCAGCAGTACCAGGATTTTGCCCATGACAGGGAGCCGAAACGCCCTGTTTTAAAGAACTGCATAAGGGCATTTGTCGTAGGCGGAATTATTTGCGTCATGGGACAGGGACTCATGTGGTTTTTTATGACCTACTTCAACTTCGACGAAAAGACAGCGGGAAATCCAACGGTGGC
>JAFADI010000081.1 GCA_023424965.1 Bacillota bacterium | reverse complement strand
TTCACTATTTCGCAGGCCCTGACCTTTTCTTCTTCCGTAAAAAGGCAGGTCTCGATGATTGCCTTTATCTTTGCTTTGCCGTTCGTGAAAGCGACGATTTCTTCCATATCCCTTTTCACTGCTTCATCATGTCTTGATTTCATTGCTGCGTTGTTAATCACCACATCCAATTCGACGGCTCCGTTTTGAAGGGCTTCTCTGGTTTCAGCCAATTTGCCCCTGGTGCTGGCCGCCCCGTGGGGAAAACCTATGACCGTACCGGTGGAAATGCCGCTGCCCTTCAACAACTCAACCGCAAGAGGTACATAGTAGGGAGAGACCGTCACTGCCCCGAACCGGTTTTCCCTTGCCTCCCGGCAGAATTTCTCCACCTGGGCGGCTGTCGCATCCGGCCTCAGCAGGGTATGCTCCAGCATGGCGGCAATGTCCGGGCTTGCCGCACTGCCGCCGCACATACTTGCTGCACAGTCCTTTGAATTTTCAGCCAGTTTCTTGTATACTTCCTGAGAGATTCTTTTAATAATTTTTTCCGTATCCACTTGTGCCACCGCCTTTAATTCTGATCCCCGGCCTCAAGCCCCTTCTCCTTAGAAAGAGAAGGGGGAACTTTATAATTCCGTCGGGGAAGCAGCTTCTATGCATAATTTATATAGAAACGCTTTTTAATAACCGCTCTTGAGCTGACCGGCCTCTGTGAGCTTCAAGGTGCCTTCCTTTTCCCTTTTGTAGGCTTCCTCCATGATTACCTTTGTGGCTGTTGCTCCAAATCTTACCGTTCCTACGCTTCTCACAGACAATGCGTTATCCAGGGTCCTGACTCCGCCTGCCGCTTTTACCCGGACCCTGGGGCCTGTAACCCTTCTCATAAGCTTTAAATCTTCAATGGTGGCACCGCCGGTTCCGTAGCCTGTAGAGGTCTTGACGAAGTCCGCCCCCGCCTTTTCACAAATGCGGCAGGCTATTTCCTTAAGCTCATCCGTCAGGTAGCAGTTCTCCAGGATCACCTTTACAATTACACCCTTTGCATGGGCCGCATCGCACACCGATTTTATGTCTTTTTCCACATAGTCGAAATCCCTGGACAGCAGCCTGCCGATATTCACCACCATATCAAGCTCCACTGCGCCGTCCTTCATTGCTTCTTCCGCTTCAAAAACCTTTACTTCCGTTTTGGAGGAGCCATGGGGGAAACCGACTACCGTCGTTACCAATACGTCCGTTCCCGCCAGTTCTATTTTGGAAAGAGCCACTTCACTGGGCTTTACGCATACCGAGGCCACATCATACTCTTTTGCAATCTTGCAGCCGTCGATGATGTCCTGTTTTGTCATGATGGGGTTCAGCAGGGAATGGTCGATCATTTTTGCTATGTCTTTGGCAGTCACTTTTGTCTGGGCTGCTCCCGCGCTGCTTCCTCCATCGGAACCCTCGGCTTTGACTTCCTCCAGAATCTTGCGGTACACCTCTTCCGAGATTTTTTCAATCATTTTTTCTATATCCATACCCGTCACCGTCTTTCAGTTATTTTATAGTTGTTCGCAAATTAATTTCCTTTTCTTCCGGGAGTTTATCCAGCACACCGACAATAACGGCATCAATAATGGCTTCACTGTCACCGGTCACCATTCTCGCTCCGCCACCGTCCTCCAGCAGCAGGACGTAATCCCCTTCGCCGGCGCAGGCGGCATCAACCGCGATCTGATGCTTCCCGCAGACCCTGCCGGAGCCGTCCACAGGCTCCACAATCATCAGCTTCAATCCTTCATGGGACCTCTCTTTAATTGTGGATACCACATGGCCCACCACTCTCGCCATTTTCACGATAACCGCTCCCGTCCCTGCTTATTTGTCGCCTGCTTTTGGCAGGATGGCCTCGACATCATCATGGGGCCTGGGTATTACATGCACTCCCAGGAGCTCACCCAGCCTTTTTGCCGCCACTGCTCCCGCCTCTGTGGATGCTTTTACGGCACCTACGTCCCCTCTTACCAATATTGTAACAATCGCACTGCCCACTTTTTCTTTTCCCACCAGTCTCACATTGGCTGCCTTAACCATGGCATCCGCAGCTTCGATCGCCGCTACCAGCCCTTTGACCTCCACCATTCCCAAAGCTTCCTTATCCATTGAACTACCCCTTTCTTCATTAACCTTCTTTTTCCTTGTATTCTTTCCCGACGTTGTATTCATCGATAAACCCCACAATTCCGGCATCTACCGGCATCAGTCCTTTACCGAGGGCCATCCCGGCTTCCCTGCTGCCGATCAGGTAGACAAAGTCCCCCTGTCCCGCAGTCCCTGCAGCATCGGCAGCCACAATCCGCCTTCCGGCAATCCCGTTCTCGTAAACCTGCACCACCAGAAGCTTGATTCCTATCAAGGCTTCATCTTTAACCGTAGCAACAACAGAACCAATGACCTTACCGGTATACATTCTTCCACCACCACTTCATACTATCTTGGAAGTATCCCTTCAACATCGCCATGGGGCCTCGGAATAACATGCACGGATATGAGCTCGCCCACTCTTTTTGCCGCCGCAGCTCCCGCTTCCGTCGCTGCCTTGACCGCACCTACATCCCCTCTCACCATGACAGTGACAAAAGCGCTTCCTACCGTTTCCTTGCCGATGAGCTTCACATTTGCCGCCTTGGCCATGGCATCCGCAGCTTCGATGGCTGCGATCAGTCCTTTTGTTTCAATCAAACCCAATGCTTCTCTTTCCATTTGAATTACCCCTCTCATTTTTATAATAAGGCCCTCATCAGCTCCGGGCCGGGAGATGGAATTACCGTTGTTCTTGCAATCATGCCTTCACTTTGCCGGTTCCCTGCCGCAGCTTCGATGGCGAAACGTACGGCGCTCACATCGCCGGTAAGCACTACAAAGGATTTTCCACCCAGTCCCCTTCCCAGCCTGATTTCTATTAAATCGACATCAGCCGCTTTCACCGCAGCATCCGACGCCAAAATAGACGCAGTCAACGAAAATGTCTCGATAACTCCTATGGCTCCGCTTCCTTGAACTTCCGTAGCACAGGATAAGGCGGAAAATACCTGCCGGTGCACATTCGGGATTACCAGGCTGTCCACAAGACACTCTTTCGCTATCTCCAGCCCTGCCTCAACGGAGCTTTTCACCTCCGCCACACCCCCCCGGACCATGAGGATGTATTTGCCGCAGCAGACGGGCTGGGCACTTGCCAGCTCCACTCCCGCAGTCTTTAGCATAACGTCTCCCACTTCAATCCCCACTGCGATACTGTTAACCTCGATCATTCCAAGCGCATCCACTTGACCTTTCCCCCTATCCTACCCTTTGATTTCAATAAACTCGGCTGTCACCCGTGTGATAACACCTGCAATGCTTGCGTGCACATTGGCACAGGGCTTTCCCTCCTGCAGCCTTCCTATCAGGCCGCCTTTTGCTACTGCTTCTCCCGTTTTGACGGCAGGAACCGCAGGTGCGCCGATATGCTGCTTCAGTGGGATTTTAACGCTCTGAGGCATCGGTCCCTCCGGGGACATGGGGGCCTCTACATCGTATTTGCTCAACCCCAGCCTCTCCAGAAATCTGTGGGTGGGCACCTTGGCAAATTCCCTGGCCGGACTCACCCCTTCCGGTATAATTTTTTCCGGCCTTACCCCCTTCCGGATAAAGGAGCTTTTCATCATGCCCACAATCTTGCCCGGGGACAAGCCCATGTTGCATGCATAATAGGAGCACAAGCCGCATTCGCAGCAGGAAAACACCGCATTTATATCTCCCAGGGCTGCCCCATCGCCATAGCCCAGGGACCTCATGGCCTTATGAGGTTTGACACCAAGTCCCAAAGCATTTCTGGGGCAAAGCTGGGTACAGTAATTGCACTGGCAGCACACGGACCTGGCAAGCTTATAGTCCCTATCACCCGAAGAGGTTTTCTTTAAAATTAACGGATGCTCCGACGGCAGGAGGATGACTCCCCCAAGAGTCTTTGTAACAGGTACATCCCAATCCCTCTCAACCTTGCCCATTGCGGGCCCGCCCAATACCAGGGCATATTCGTCACTTTTTTCCGGGCCTCCGGCCATTTCAACCAATTCCCTTACGGACATTCCTATGGGCACATTGAGTGTAACAGGTCTCTTTACTTCGCCTGTTACCGTAACGAACTTATGGGTTACAGGAATGTTATTCACCGCATCTGTAATATTTACCAGGGTGCTGACATTGCTGACAATCACGCCGGCATCTATCGGCAGGCCACCCACGGGAATCACTTTGCCGGTCACCTCATAGACCAGCTGCTGCTCGTCTCCGGCAGGATAATAGTTGCCCACCTGGAATATTTCAATGTTTTTATAATTTGCAAGGACCTCATTAAGCCTGCCGGCTGCCTTGTGATACTTTTCCTTGAGGCATAGTACTCCTCTTCTGGCATTGGAAACCTTCATTACAATTCTCAGGCCCTCCAGTACCTTTTCGGGATACACCTCCATGATTTGCCGGTCCACCCGCAGTAAAGGCTCGCACTCCGCGCCGTTGGCAATGACCGTCCCAGCGGCATTGTCTATTTTTATATGTGTTGGAAAGCCTGCCCCGCCGGCGCCTACGACGCCTGCATCGGTGATCATTTGCAGATACGATTTAAATAACATGGCTAGCTCCTAGTATGAATTCTGATAGTACTTTGAGTCCCAGGTGCAACGCAGTAATCCGAGGCTTACCACATTTTTCAGACAATACGGAAGGAATCTGCCAGGGTACACCGCCTGTACCTTACGAAGCTCCTGGCGGATGTCAGTCCTTCCCCCGTCGGTGTGGCGATGGTAAGGGTGGTGTAGCCCTCCCCTTCAAAGCCCAGGCCGGCATAAGACGGAGCATTTTTCACGAATATGGTTGTGTCCAGCGCCCTTGCCGCCTTTGTGAGATTGGATACATTCTGTGAATGCATGATGGCGGTGTGCTTGCAGCCGTTTTCCGCCTCGATGGCCTTTTGAATGGCTTCTTCGAGGCCGCTGACCCGTACCACCGGCAAAACCGGCATCAGCATTTCGGTGGTCACAAAGGGATGCCTGGAATTGACCTCCGCAAGGATGACCCTGTAATCCCTGTCAACGGGAATTCCGCTTTGCTGCAGTATGTAACTTGCATTTTTTCCCACATAATTCTTGTTGATGACCGTTTTTCCGTTCTTGTCCCTTTCAAAAACCGCTGCCATCACTTTCTCTATATCGGGGCCGTCGATCTTATAGGCATTGTTTTTAAGCATCTCATCCATCAGGCGGTCCGCCACTTCCCTGAAAACGAATACCTCTTTCTCGGCTATGCAGAGTACGTTGTTGTCAAAGCTTGCTCCCTTGACTATGTCGGAAGCGGCCTTCGGGATATCTGCAGTGTTGTCTACAATCACGGGAGGGTTTCCCGGGCCTGCGGCAATTACCTTCTTACCGCTCTTCATGGCCACATGGACCACCGCTTCACCGCCTGTAACCGCCAGAATCCGTATGTCCCTGTGCTCCATGATCACCCGGCTGGATTCAAGTGTCGGGTTTTTGACGGAGCAAAGCAGGTTTTCCGGGCCCCCGGCATTTATGATCGCTTCATTGAGTATCCTTATGGCTTCAAGAGAAACCTTTTTGGCCGCGGGATGAGGGTTGAAGACTACCGCATTGCCGGCCGATACCATACTGATGCTGTTGTTGATGACCGTTGAAGGCGGATTGGTGGACGGCGTGATAGCTCCGATGACGCCATAAGGTGCGCCTTCCACAAGGGTCAGTCCGTAATCTCCCGTGAAGGTTTTTGACACCAGGTCTTCAATACCCGGAGTTTTTTCTGCCGCCAGAATGTTCTTCAGTATTTTGTCTTCCACCCTGCCGAAGCCTGTTTCATCATGGGCCATCTCAGCCAGCCGTCTTGCATTTCCCGCGGCTGCCTCACGCATGGCTTCAATAATTTTGCCCCTCTGGGCCAGTGTCATCTCCGACAGCTTCTCATAGGCCTGCTTTGCGGCGGATATGGCATCTTCAATCCGGTCAAAGCAGCCCAGGCAGCCCGCATACTTATCCGGGGAAGCGTATGCCTGCCGGTTTTGTCCAAGCTTTTTGGATACCTCGAGGATGATTTCTTCAATAACCTTTTCAGACAGGTTCATAGGGATACCTCACTTCTGTGTTTGATCGATGTCTAAATTCTCTCTATTTCTTATTTGCGGAAAACCACTTCTCCGGCTATTTCTATTGAGTCGATGATGGCGATGATGGCGGAATCCACCGGCTTATTTTCGGTTACCGGGGTCTGCCTTGCCGAGCTGCCTCCCACCACCAGCACCACCTCTCCTTCCCCCGCGCCGACAGTATCTATCGCAACCGTGGGAATTCCGGTCTCCTTGCCCGTGTCCATTTCCAACTGGACAACCACCATGAGCTTCATACCTTGCAGCTTTTCACTTTTGTTGGTACTTACAATATTGCCTTTTACCCTGCAAACATTCATAATTCCAGGCACCCTTCCGTCCCGTCATAGCGTTATAGGAGTTTAATGTCCAGCTCATTGGCTTTATCTCTCGCAAGAGGGGTTATGATGCAGTCCTTGCTCTGGCTCACCTGCTTTATCCCTTTGTTCCACAGGGTCTGAATATCTTCTTCGGTGACCAGTCTTCTCTCTTTTGACGGCTGAGGCTTTCTGCCTTCCTCCCCGTCCCATATTGTTTCAACCTCTATTCCCTGGGCCTTGACAGCCTCCAGCAGTTTCCCGGCCTTCTTCAGAAGCGGACCGGCGGAAAAGCCTTGCACCTCGTAATCCACCACCAAATGGACCTGCTTTTTCAAAAGCAGGGCTTTTATAACCGCGCCTTCCAGCGTCCCTTCATCAATTCCCAGGCTGATATCCTCAAGGAATTTCATCCCCGGAGAGACACAATAGACTTTTTCGTATTGATGTAAATCCTGAAATATTTTCAGCTTTCCAGAGGTATCTCCTGCCGCCCGGGTCATTCCGCGGCCCGGATTTTTGCCGGAGATGTAACACAAAATCTCTGGAACACTTGTCGCCGTTTGCGGTATCAGCACCAGTATGGGATTGGGTTCCTCTCCGGTATTCCCCTCCCCTTTCCATCCGGCCAGGCCGGCTGCCTCCAGCTTTCCAACCACTTTCCATAGGATTTTTTCTACTGCAGCTTCTATCTGTGAGTGCTTAAGCTCCATTGATACACCCCTGTCAATGCCGTCAGACTTTTTCCATCAGAAGGATTTCACCGTTTTTTATCCCCGCCCCATTGCCCTCGTCGGTGTCCAGGTGGACCTCAAGCC
>JAFADI010000026.1 GCA_023424965.1 Bacillota bacterium | reverse complement strand
TTCCAGCTTTTTTACCGTTTCATCCTCATCGTATACGTCATCGCCCACGACAGCGTTGTACATGGCCAGTCGCATTTCTTCCGTAGGCTGGGTGATTGTATCACTTCTAAAATCGATAAACCTCATTTTTTTATCCCCACTTCACTTTTAGAATTTAAGTTGTTGTGCCAGCTGAATTATATTAATAGTACACCAAAATATAAATGCCAGGCAAATAAATTTAACTTTGCCCGGCATCCATAAATTTTCGATTGGATTTCAGTTTCAGCTTGCCGCTTTACATATTGAAAGACAGCTTTCGGGGGAAACACATTCCATGCGCATGCTTTCCGATACGGCCTTGCAGGTGATGAAGCCGTTGTAGGTATTCAGTCCCAGAAGGAGTGAGGGATCCGCCTGCATTGCATTGATTGCGCCAAGCTCCGCTATTTTGAGGAGGTAGGGCAGCGTTACTCCCGTGAGGGCATAGGTTGAGGTTCTGGGAACGGCACCCGGCATGTTTGCCACGGAGTAATGGATAACCCCGTATTTCTCATAGCAGGGGTTATCATGGGTGGTAATCCTGTCGATGGTTTCAACGGAGCCGCCCTGGTCGATGGCCACATCAACGATGACGGAACCCATCTTCATGGATTTGACCGTGTCGGCGCTGATGATTTTGGGAGCCTTTGCACCGGGAACCAGTACGGCGCCTACCAGCAGGTCCGCTTTTCTTGCCATCTCGGCTACATTGTATTCATTGCATATCAATGTGGAAACCCTGCCGGAGAATATATCGTCAATATAGGAAAGCCTTTCTTTTCTGATATCCAGGATGGTTACCCTGGCACCGAGTCCGAGAGCCATTTTGGCTGCATTGGTTCCCACGACTCCGCCGCCCACGATGACAACTTCCCCGGGAAGTACACCCGGAACGCCTCCCAACAGGATTCCCGAACCGCCGTTATATTTTTGCAGAAAGGTGGCGCCTACCTGCACGGACATTCTGCCCGCAACCTCGCTCATGGGAGCAAGCAGGGGAAGAGCGCCGTCGGCGGTCTGCACCGTCTCGTAGGCAATGCCTGTGACTTTTTTTCTCAATAGTGCCTGGGTCAGGGAAGGGTTGGGAGCGAGATGGAGATAAGTGAAGAGGGTCTGGCCTTCCTTAAAAAGGTCATATTCGGATTCAAGGGGCTCTTTGACCTTGACAATAACATCGGACTCGTTAAATACCTCTATATTGCTGTCGGCGATGGTGGCTCCGGCCTGGACAAAATCACTGTCCTCGATGCCGCTTCCAAGTCCGGCCTTGTTTTCAACCAGCACTTTATGGCCTGCTTTTGTGAGGGCATAGACTCCCGCGGGAGTTATTGCCACCCTGTTTTCATTGTTCTTAATCTCTTTGGGAACACCTATAATCATTTTAATTCCTCCATAGTTCAGTTAGTCAGGTAGGTCTTCTGCAGAAACGGAATACTTGTTTTTTACGGTTGACAATGCGACGATGGTTTTGGTTTTCTGCACCCCTTGAACGCTCTTTATCCTGTTTAAAAGATTTTCAAGGGTATATGTATTTTCGGTGATTATTTTCAGTGCATAGTCAAAATCTCCCGCCAGATAGTGACATTCCAGGATATCATCCTCCTGGCCCACAAATTCCAGAAACCGGTCGGTATATTTAGGCCTTTCCAGGCTGATAAACATGATGGCCATCAGATCCTTGTTCAGCTTGCGGGGATTGAGGATCGCGGTGTACTGCTGGATGATGCCTGAGGTTTCAAGCTTTTTCAGGCGTTCACTCACCGCGGATACCGAGAGACTGATTTCGCCGCTGATTTCGGAGGCTGAGATTCTGGAGTTCTTTTGCAGAAGGCATAATATTTTTTTATCAATAGTGTCCATATTTTTACCTCTTCCGGAAGTAAAGGATTATTCCACAATTCTACTATTTTGCGGAATTAATTTAAACATATTTATCTAAAATACCTAAAAGTTTTTGGAATTAAATTAATTTACAGAAATAATTTTGGGTACCCCATAAAAATTATCCTTCGAAAAGAATAATTTAATGTGTCCCGGCAGATGGAGGAAAGCCATTTCTCCGCAAAAAATGCCATAAAAGGAGGACCGTTATGGTATAATAAATAAAAGGCAATGCTTGTACGGCCCATCGATTTGCGCCGATTTTAAGGAGGAAAAAGATTTAATGCTGCTTGCGGACGATTGGAAGGATTACGAACTTATAGCCACCGGTGGAGGGGAAAAGCTGGAACGTTGGGGGAAAAATGTTTTAAGGCGGCCTGATCCCCAGATCATATGGCCATTGAAGGAAGACGGGGGAGTATGGAAAAGGGTGGATGCCCATTATCACAGGAGCCAGAACGGGGGCGGAAGCTGGGAGTATATAAAGAAGCTGCCCGACCGCTGGACCGTATCCTACGAGAAGCTTTCCTTTTACATAGAGCCCACGGGCTTCAAGCATACGGGACTTTTTCCCGAGCAGGCCGTAAACTGGAAATGGATCATGGACAAGATAAAAACGGCAGGCCGCAAGGTGAGCGTACTGAATCTTTTTGCATATACGGGAGGCGCCACGGTGGCAGCCGCATATGCCGGCGCAGAGGTTTGCCATGTGGATGCCGCCAAGGGAATGGTAGGATGGGCGAAGGAGAATCTGGAACTGTCGGGCCTGGCCGATAAACCTGTAAGGTTTATCACCGATGACGTGATAAAGTTTGTACAGAGGGAAAAGCGCCGGGGAAAAAAGTATCATGGAATTATCATGGACCCTCCTTCCTATGGCAGAGGCCCGAGGGGAGAGGTCTGGAAGATAGAGGATGCCATCTACGGCTTTGTTGAGGAGTGTATGGAGGTGCTGGAGGAAGATCCCCTGTTTTTCCTGATCAATTCCTATACCACGGGTTTTTCGCCCACGGTTCTGGCAAACATCCTCAAGCTCACGGCAGGCAAGAGGTTCGGAGGCAATGTAAGCTGCGGGGAAGTGGGCCTGCCGGTCACGCAGACCGGGTTGGTATTGCCCTGCGGCATTTATGGCCGCTGGGAGAGATAAATGGGAAAATCGTGATATGCTTCGTATTGCGTTGTTGCAGGCCTCATTTCGGTGCTCATTTATAAGATATAAACTCCGCTCCTCATTTCAGCCTGCGCCTAGCACTACTTGCATCTGACGATTTTCCGGACGACTTATAGGGAGAAGATATCTTTGGAGACAGAATGCAGTGATGAAGAATATCAAAATTTTATATGAGGACAACCACCTGCTTGTGGTGGAGAAGCCTGTAAACATTCCCTCCCAGGAGGACGGGACGGGGGACGCGGACATGCTTACCCTGCTGAAAGGCTATATCAAGGAGAAATACAACAAGCCGGGGGACGTGTTTCTGGGGTTGGTTCACAGGCTTGACAGGCCCGTGGGAGGAGCGATGGTCTTTGCACGCACCTCAAAATCCGCCTCCAGGCTATCGGAGCAAATACGGCAGAGGAGCTTTAAAAAAACTTACCTGGCGGTACTGCACGGTATTCCGGCAGCTCCGGAGGGCAGGCTGGAGCATTATCTGCTCAAGGATGAAAAGACCAACCGGGTGAGGGTGGTGCAGCCTTCGGTTCCGGAGGCGAAGGAGGCCCTGCTGGAGTATGCGGTTGTGGCCGCCGGGGATGGGTTCTCTCTGGTGAGGATCAATCTTCATACGGGACGGCCCCACCAGATCAGGGTACAATTTTCCACCATCGGCCATCCCCTTTACGGGGACCAGAAATATGGCCGGGAAGTCAACAGGCCGGGGCAGCAAATCGCTCTCTGGTCGTCGGAAATCCTTCTCCGGCACCCCACGGGAAAGGAAGAGATGGTTTTCCGGTCGGTACCGCCCTCCGGGGAGCCATGGAGCAGGTTTAAGGAATACATTGGACAAAGGGAAGAAGGATAGGAGGTCAGTATGAGACGAGGAATAAAAGGAATTGTGTTTTTTCTGCTGTTGTGCATTGCAGTATCCATGGTTGCCGGCTGCAGCGGGAAATCGGGAGATGAAAAAAAGGGTGAGGACAAAGGTGCCGTGACGGAAGGTACGCAAAATTCCGGAGGAGCCGGGAAAAATAATGGGGATAAAGGTGCCACACCGGGTGAAGCCGGAGATAATGCCAAAAACGGTTCAACCTTTAAAGCCACGCTTTATTTCCATGACAGTGAAGCCATGAATGCGGTGAAGGAAGAAAGGGACATAAGCTTTGAGGGGAATGCCCCCGACATTGCGCAAAAGGCCGGGCTGTGCATCGAAGAACTTGCCAAAGGCTCGACAAAAGGGCTGTTTTCCTCCGTGCCTGCAGCCACAAAGGTAAGGTCGGCGGCCCTTGACAAGGATGTGCTTACCGTGGACCTGTCCCAGGAGTTCGAAAAAGACCACGTGGGAGGCTCGGCGGGAGTCCTCATGAGTATGTCCCAGTTGGTGCTCACTTTGACGGAGCTTGAAGGAGTCAAACAGGTGAAATTCAAGATCGAGGGAAGGACCCTGGAGGATTTCAAAGGGCATATCGAGTTCAACAAGCCTTTCCTGAGAAGTGAATATGAGCAGTACATAAAATAAGATAAATATTTGCGGGCGCTGATGGGATACTATATAGGAGTATTGATGCTTACTGGAGGGATTGCTATTAGCGGCGGCATGAAGGAAACAATTGCAAGTATGGAGAGCCTGAAAAGTGAAGCCTGCAACCTGCCCTTGATATTTGCAGAAATGTTCAAGGATGAGGTAAATGCCAATGATGAGCTCAGGATGTTCAACGGCGTTATGCGCATCATAAAAAAATATTCGGGGGATGCAGGCTCCATCGGGATTATCAATGAGTTTACCGGTGTTATCACAGGGGGGGCCACCCTCGAAGAGATTCTGCAAATAACCTGTGATGAAGCGGTCAATCCTACCCTGGCGTCAAAGCTGGTGACGGATGAGAGCTGCAGGCTGAGGAAAGACAACTGAAGGACTGCATGAACCAAAAACCGGAGATCCGGACCGGAAAAAGCCCGGGAGCGTTTCCTCCACGGGCTTTGCCGGAATTTATTTTACATTGAAGGATGAAAAATCTTTTTTCAGGATTTTGTCATATTCGGTGAATACCTTTTTGGTCAACGCCTTGTTTTTGCACAGGTAGGCGTAAAGCCTGCCGCTGTTTCTCATCTTCCGTTCCTGGTTTCTGAAATTGCAGTGGATAAGCCCGAAACGGGTGGATTCACCCTCCGTCCATTCAAAGTTATCCATCAAGGTCCAGTAGTAGTACCTTTCAACGGGAACCCCTTCCCTGATCAATTTTTCTACGGCAGCCAGATGGCGGCATATAAATTCGGATTTTTTATGGTCCACGCTTGTGTTGATTCCATTTTCGGTAATATATATGGGCAGCCCGTATTTCCTGTAGTACTTCTTGCATATCCTGTAGAGGCCGTCGGGATAGATATCCCAGCCGGATTCGGTTTTTTCAAGCCTGTCGTCCGTGGTTTCCCTGTAGAAAAGCGTAGAGGGCTTCAGGGCAAATTCAACCACATTGCGGGTATAGTAGTTAATGCCTAAAAAGTCCGCAAAAATTCCTTTGGAAGGTTTGAAGCCTTTTTTCGTCAGAGGGAATTTTATCTTTCCCGTCGTCACGCCCTCCATGATGAGCTCATTAAAGATATAGTCGGCCAGGTAGGACATGATCTTGCCCATGGGCTTGGAAGCATCAAAAACCCTTATGTGGATTGCACAGCCCACTTTTGTTTCACCCTGGAAGCCTTCGCTTTTCCTGATTTCATGGATCAAGGCGTAGGCTTTGAGATGGGCCTTTATAATTTCAGACTGGACCCTCAGCGCCTTGAGGAAATCCACCTTGCCCGGAGGCCACGCACCCAGGGCATAACCCATGGAGGTGTATACATTGGGTTCATTGAAGGTGACCCATTCCGTGGCCAGGTCTCCAAGCTCTTCCATAACGAAGCGCACATAGTCAAGAAAATACGCAACGTTCTCCCCGTTCTCCCAGGCTCCGGCATGATGGAACCACAGGGGTTCGGAAAAATGGTGGAGAGTGACAAGGGGTTTGATGTTATTGGCAATGAGCGCTTTCAGTTCCTCTCTGTAGTGGGAAATCGCATCCCGGGAGAAGCTGCCCCTGGAGGGCTCGATCCTGCTCCATTCCAGGCTCATTCGATGGGTATTTACGTTTAAAGCCTTCAGAAGGCCGATATCTTCATTTAACCGGTTCCAATGGTCGTTGGCGGTAAAACAGCTGCTTTTATCCTTTATGTTGCCTTCCTGACACCATTTGAACCAGGTGTTGTTGGTGTCCCCACCCTCGATCTGGACACTGGCTGTAGCCGTACCCATGAGAAAGTCTTCAGGAAGTTTGAATTCAACCATAAATTGACCTCATTCCCTCTATTTCATTTACATAATTTCTAAATCCTTTGCCTTTTGATTATAATATATACCGGTCCATAAATGAAGTGAACCGGCGCAGGTAAATATTGTTTGTACAGGCATATGCGTATATAATATAGTTTAAACAAAGTTTAAAGGAGATTGTATGTTTCAGGAATTTAAAAAATTTGCTTTAAAAGGAAATGTTATCGATCTGGCGGTTGGTGTTGTGATCGGCGGAGCCTTTGGAAAAATCGTCACCTCCCTTGTAAATGACGTAATTATGCCCGTACTTGGAACTATCACCGGCAAAATCAACCTGGCGGCTCTAAAGTGGGTCATAACCCCTGGCAGTGGCGCTACGGCGGAGTTGTCCGTCAAGTATGGACAGTTTCTGCAGACCCTGATCGACTTCTTCCTGGTTGCGTTTTCAATTTTTATCGTGATAAAGGCGTTGAATTCTTTCAAGAAAAAGCAGGAAGAAAAGCGCCAGGAGGTAAAACCTTCGAGGGAGGAAGTGCTGCTGGCTGAAATACGCGACCTCTTGAAGAACCGGGACAACCGCGGGTAAAAATTTTAAAATATTCACATAATATCTACCATAATTCCATTAACGGAGATTAAAGAAAATGTCAAAAATACAGTTGATTGCCACCTCTGCCTTCGGCATTGAGGCGGTTGTAGGGAGAGAATTGAAAAAGCTCGGCTATGAGGACCAGATGGTGGAAAACGGCAGAGTCACTTTTTTTGGAGATGAAAGCGCCATTTGCAGAAGTAATTTATGGCTGCGCACTGCGGACCGGGTACTGGTAAAGGTGGGAGAATTCAAGGCCCAATCCTTTGAGGAGCTTTTTGAAAACACAAAGGCCCTGCCCTGGGAGCAATGGATCCCCGAGGACGCCGAGTTTCCCGTGGAAGGGAAATCCATCGATTCAAAGCTTTTCAGCGTGCCGGACTGCCAGGCCATCGTGAAAAAGGCAGTGGTCGAAAAGCTGAAGCAGAAATACAAGCGTGACTGGTTTGAAGAGACGGGACCCAAATTCAAAATAGAGGTGGCCCTGCTGAAGGATATGGCCACCCTGACCATCGACACCAGCGGAGCGGGATTGCATAAAAGGGGTTATCGAAAGCTTGTAAGCGGAGCTCCTTTGAAAGAGACCCTGGCCTGTGCCATGCTTCTCGTAAGCAGGTGGAATCCCGACAGAGTGCTTGTAGACCCCTTCTGCGGGTCGGGCACCATCCCTATTGAAGCCGCCCTGATGGGCCTTAACATCGCGCCGGGGTCCGGAAGGGAATTTGTGGCGGAGAGCTGGCCTGCCATTCCGGCGGGTCTGTGGCGTGAAGCCAGGATGGAGGCCCAGGATCTGGCGGTAAGGGACAAGGAACTGAGGATCAGCGGCTCCGACATTGACGAAGAGGTCATGAGCCTTGCCAGATACCATGCAAAGCAGGCAGGAGTGGACAAACACATCCACCTGCAGAGGATGCCCATGTCGGAGCTGAAATCAAGGTACAAATACGGCTTCATCGTTTGCAACCCACCCTATGGGGAAAGACTGGGCCAGGACCGGGAAGTGGAAAAGCTGTATAAGGAAATGGGCAGGGTATTCGGCACCCTTGACACCTGGTCCTACTATGTCATAACCTCCCATCCCGAGTTTGAGAAGCTCTTCGGACGCAGGGCGGATAAGAAAAGAAAGCTGTACAACGGAAGGCTTTTGTGCAATTATTACCAGTTTTACGGACCGCCGCCGAAAAAAGCGGACAAAGTGTTTGACTAATTTATATGCGTATATTAAGATAAAATGAAAATGCCGGAAAGTATTAATTTGGTATGCCCGGCAATCGGTAGAATGGTAGGAGGGCAGGATGACATGTTATTAAGGGTCAAAAGGTCAAATGTTTCGGGTCGCGTGAATATCCCCGGATCCAAGTCCCACACAATCAGGGCGCTCTTTATCGCCAGCCTGGCAGGCGGTACATCGGAGATTTCAAATCCCTTGATTTCCAACGATGCACTGTCTGCTCTGGAGGTTTGCAGAAATTTGGGTGCGGATATAAAGTCTTCGGAAAATAATTTTTCAGTAAGGGGTTTCGGCGGAAACCCGCAGGTACCGGAGAATGTCATTGATGTGGGCAATTCGGGCACAACTCTGCGGCTTGGTGTAATGACGGCGGCTTTAGCCGAAGGATGCACGGTTTTTACGGGGGACTACCAGATCAGAAGAAGGCCCCTGGCCCCCCTTATTCAAGCGGTAAACAACCTGGGCGCGGAGGCTTTTTCCACCAGGAACAACGGCATGGCGCCTGTTGTAATCAGGGGGAGGGCCAAAGGGGGCCGGACGGAGCTGGATGCCGTCACGTCCCAGTACCTTTCCTCAATCCTTATCAATGCCCCCCTCCTCGAAAAGGATACGGAAGTTCAAATCACCAGGCTCAACGAAGTGCCTTATGTGGAGATGACGCTCTGGTGGCTGGACAGGCAGGGCATCAAATATCACAACAACGCCTTCAAAAACTTTCACATTCCCGGCGGACAGAGCTACAAGCCTTTTAAAATGAGTATTCCCGGAGATTTCTCGTCGGCGACGTTTTTTGCCGTGCTTGCGGCTATTTCAGGAGGGGAGTTCCTCCTCGGAAATCTGGATATGACCGACAGCCAGGGAGATAAGGAGGTAATTCCCATTTTGCAGGCCATGGGAGCCAGGGTGGATTTTGTCCACGACGGCATCCGGATTAAAGGCCATAACCTCAAGGGCATGGAAATCGATATGAATTCAATTCCGGATGCACTTCCGGCAATGGCGGTGGCGGGCTGCTTTGCAGCAGGGGAGACAAGGCTCGTCAACGTTCCCCAGGCCAGGATGAAGGAAACGGATAGAATCCATGTAATGTGCACCGAACTCAAAAAAATGGGTGCCGATATTGAAGAGCTGCCCGACGGGCTCGTAATCAGGCAGAGCAGGCTGAAGGGCTGCTGGGTATGCGGGCATGACGACCACAGGATCGTTATGGCACTGGCGGTGGCAGGCCTCACCTCGGACGGTGAGACAATCATTGATACGGCGGAGGCCATGAATGTTACCTTCCCTGAATTTGTGGACTTTGTGAAGAATTCCGGCGGAAGCGCGGACCTTATCGAATAGAAGGATGGGCGGGTGATGTGGGTGAAGGACAAAAACATCGTTTTGATCGGCATGCCCAGTGCGGGCAAGAGCACCATAGGACAGATACTGGCAGCCAGGCTGCAAATGGCTTTTACGGATACCGACACGGTGATAAAAGAGCGGGAAAAAAAAGAACTCAAAGATATTGTAAATAGCCAGGGACATGAAGTTTTCCTCCAAATCCAGGAAAAAGCCATATTGGGTCTGGATTTAACCAACCATGTCATCGCCACCGGAGGAAGTGTGGTGTATGGAGAGGCTTCCATGCGGCACCTCACGGCAAACAGCCTGGTGGTATACCTGGAAGTGGAATTTGAAGAAGTGGAGCAAAGAGTTGCGGCGGGCAGGCGGTTTGCCCGCAGGAAGGAGCAGAGCCTTCTCGAGCTTTATAATGAGAGGGTGCCCCTCTATAAAAAATATGCCGACATCACTGTAAACAGCACCGGTAAAAATGTGGAAGAGGTAGTCAATAAGGTTTTGAAACACATGACCCTGTGAGCCGGAGCAGAGCTTTCGACAGTAAAAGGAAAACGGAAATATGGATTACCTTTATATATTATCCATAAAATATCAGGGCATGGAGGAATTGATAAATTTTTATCGAATTATATAAGCGGGAGCTTTCCCATGTGACTCCGGAGGGAAAACATATTAAATCATTAAGGGCTGATGAGTGAAGTGAGAGATGAAATCTCAGTATTAATTGCCGATGATAACGAAGAGTTCGGCAGCCTGTTGACGGAGTATTTCAACAGGGAAGAAGACATTCAAGTTGTTGGAGTGGCGGGGGACGGGTTGCAGGCTGTCGACATGATCCTATCACTAAAGCCTGACATCGTCATTCTCGATATAATCATGCCCAATCTTGACGGAATAGGTGTTCTGGAAAAAATCGCAGAGCTGAAGCTGGACAAAAAACCGCTTTTTCTCATGCTGTCGGCCATAGGGCAGGATGTGTTCATTCAGAAGGCCATGGCCCTCGGCGCACAGTACTATATTCTAAAACCTTTCAACATCAATGTTCTCCTGTCCAGAATCCGGCAGATGTATGACGAAAGGCTCAAAGATTCAATCATAAAAAGCAGCACCGCCGTAAACCCGGCGTACCAGAACCAGGCACTCCTGCGGCCTTCCCACGAGCTTGAGGTGGAGGTTACCAATCTGATGCGTGATGTTGGGATCCCGGCCCATATGGTAGGCTACCAGTACATAAGGGAAGCGATAATCCAGGCCGTCTGTATGGAAACCACCGTGGTATCCATTACCAAGGTGTTGTACCCAAAAGTGGCAAGAAAATTCGAGACAACCCCCAAGAAGGTTGAGAGGGCCATCAGAAATGCCATAGAAAATGCCTGGACAAGAGGAAATCCTGATTCGATCGACGCATTATTCGGTTACAGGGCCGGATTCAACAGGGAAAAACCCACAAATTCCGAGTTTCTTGCGCTGATGGTGGACAGAATGAAACTGAGCATAAAGCGGCAGTAGGAGCAAAAGTTCTGCAAACCGCTCAAAACAAAAACGGGGAAGCATTTGCTTCCCCGCCTTGCAGTTGGATTATTTGTTGACGTTATCCTTTAAACCTTTACCAGCTTTGAATACAGGTGCGTTTGAAGCAGGTATAGTGATTTCCTTCTTGGTCTGAGGATTTCTGCCCTTTCTTGCTGCTCTCTTTCTAACTTCGAAAGTACCAAAACCGACGAGAACAACTTTGTCACCTTTTTTAAGAGCTTCTTCAACAGAAGCTATAAATGCATTAAGAGCAGTTTCACTGTTCTTTTTGTTTAATCCGGATTTAGCAGCGATTGAATTAATTAAATCAGTCTTATTCATTTACACAACCTCCTAAATTTGGAATTCGACATTATTTTATAATGAAAGTCGCACCAAGTCAAGCTTTTAGAGATAAATTAGGCTTGAAGAACTATATTTTTAAGCTTTTCAACATTTCTATTGATTTTATAATTCAAAAAGTGTATAATTTTATACCCAAAACTTACCAAAAACCACCCAATCCGTTGAGTTCAAAGGATTTTCGCCATAATACCGTAAAAATTCCCGGCTTGAAAAATGTTATAAAATGTTACAATAGGTCAAATTTCCTCTTGAGGTACCACGAGAATTTCGACATTTCCGAGGGAGTTTTTCAATTCCGTAAAAAAATGGTTTTCCTTGTGGTCTGTTTTGGATTCACCCATGATAATACAGTTAATATGATTTTCGCGGGTATACTCCACGATGGCATTTACGATGTCGTCGGCCCTTAGGACAGTCAGATTGGCACCCACTGCTTTGGAGATACCGAAAAGGTATTCCAGTGCCTCCCCCTCTTTTGCATTATCAAGAAAGTTCCATGCATCTTTTGCTACGTGAATGACAAAAAGAGCGTCCCTGGGGTCCTTTCTCATGCTGTCTGCCCTTTTAATCAGCCTTTCACAAGTTTTTTGCTGTGTGACGCAAACTAAAATGTTATGATATGAATTCAACTGTAAAACTCCTTTTCGTGAATTTTGATAGCGTCTATATAAATATTATACTAGAAAAGCAGGTAAAAGTCTTAATCCAAGATGTTAAATTTTTATGTACGAAATAGTTTCACCGAAGGAAAAATAAGGGCTGCGGGAAATAAGACGGTTTTGCCGAAAAGTTAATTTCATGCTTGATTGTATATATATGGATATGGAGTGCAGGCACATTTTCGAAAGCAAATAACACGGGAAATTGGTTGAAGAAGGAGTGCTGTTGTGTTAAAATGAGCAGTGCAATAAATGGAATTTTATGGATTTTTGTGAAGCTGTATTGGCGGTGGGGATTACAAAAAAAACGGACGTCAGGTTGGTGTGATGATATGGATAGTACTTTCATGAGGTCTTTCGTCGAAAGCTTTAACAGGGAGAAAGAACAGTTGAACAAAAAATTTGAAGCGATAAGCAAAAAAATTGAGAATATGGACAAGCAATTCGAACTCTTTGATGAGAGAATGGAAATCATCGACAGCAGGTGCAGAAGCGTGGAGGATGTGTTTGACCGGCTGGGAGACTTTACCGCCCACATGGACGACGTGAACATCTGCCTTGCCAGGATGGAGACCAGGCTGAACCAGTACAAGACCTTGAGCCTGCAGGGACAAAAAATACACAATGGAGAACTTTATACTTTGAAGATCCAGTACCAGAAGATCAAGCCCATCGTCAACTGGGAAAACAACGAGATACTGAGTTCGAGATTCAAGGAAATTGAAAGCAAGCTTTTGGAATTGGAAGGAAGCGTAAGCGGAATTGTGGTATAATAACCGCTGAAAAGATTGACGCGGTTATTATAGAATTAATGCGCGTGCAAGATTTTCGGCGGTGCCGAAATGCACTTGCGCAATTATACCATAAACCCTTCCGTGTTTGTGGTATAATCATTGTATAAATCCTGTGAGGGTGAAGGCTCATGAAAGTCATTGTAAACGATATTGAGGGCGGCATTGCAGTCATCGAACTGGAAAACGGCAAGCTGCAGAACATACTTAAGGCGCTTTTGCCTTATGGCGTCAAAAAAGGCGATGTCATCGACATCGATAAGGGGATTGTTGCGGACCCGGAGGAAGAATAGGGCTGATTACAAAAGATGCGGGAATAGACCTGCATCTTTTTTTCTTTTGGCGCATTTGCCCAAGGTTGATTTTTGATTTGCGGTATATTAAAATCGTTAGTAATATCCATTTTATGAGGCATTGATCAATTGCCGCTATGGAGGGAGTCTGAATGAGAAGCATTCATGTGGGTGAGATTGCAGAGGCCGTAGAAAAGTTGTGTATTGAGGCCAATTATTATTTGAACGGAGATATACAGTCAGCGCTGGAAGAAGGACTCAAGCTGGAAGAATCAGCCGTAGGTGCGGATATCCTGCTCCAACTGATAGAAAATGCCGATATAGCAAGGAAAGAAGGAATGGCCCTGTGCCAGGATACGGGAATGGCGGTTGTCTTCATTGACCTGGGACAGGAGGTGCATGTGACGGGAGGGAGCATGACGGAGGCCGTAAACGAAGGTGTCAGGAGAGGATATAAAAACGGATACCTCCGGAACTCGGTCGTTAGCGACCCCATTGAGAGAGTGAATACGGGAGACAACACTCCCGCCGTGATACACTACAATATTGTTGAAGGGGACAGCCTGAAAATATCCGTTGCGCCCAAGGGCTTCGGCAGTGAAAATATGAGTGCTCTCAAGATGCTGAAGCCCTCCGACGGCCTGGAAGGGGTTAAAAGCTTTATTATGGAGACGGTGGAAAATGCGGGACCCAATCCCTGCCCACCCATGGTCGTGGGCGTGGGCATCGGGGGCACCATGGAAAAGGTGGCCTACCTGGCGAAGAAAGCTCTCCTGAGGCCGGTAAACGAGCGAAGCCCCATACAGTATGTGGAGAATCTGGAACGGGAGCTTCTGACGGGAATAAACGCCCTGGGAATAGGTCCCGGAGGCCTTGGGGGAAGGCTTACGGCCCTTGCGGTCAACATTGAAGTGTTTCCCACCCACATCGCGGGGCTGCCGGTGGCGGTGAATATAAGCTGCCATGCAACCAGGCATGCCGAAACCGTGCTGTAGAAGGATAGCCGGTTGAGTAAAAGCAAAGGAAGGATAATGGGTATGAAGGACAGGTTGGAATTGCGTTCCCCGTTAACAAGAGATGCTGCCAGGGAGCTTAAGGCCGGGGATATCGTGAGCATCAGCGGAGAAGTTTATGCGGCAAGGGATGCGGTGCACAAAAAGCTGGTTTCCATGCTGGATGAGGGAAAGGAACTGCCTTTTGATGTACGGGACCAGATCATCTATTATGTGGGGCCATGTCCCGCAAGGCCGGGACAGGTGATCGGCTCTGCGGGCCCTACCACCAGCAGCAGAATGGATGCCTATGCTCCCCGGCTCATTGAGCTGGGGCTGACCGGCATGATCGGAAAAGGCATAAGGAGCCGCGCGGTGATAGAGGCCATGGTCAGGTACGGGGCCGTTTATTTCGGGGCCATCGGCGGGGCGGGAGCCCTTATTGCCGGGACCATTGTGAAAGAAGAGATTGTCGCCTTTCCCGAGTTGGGGCCGGAAGCTTTAAGAAAGCTCACGGTGAAAGATTTTCCGGCGACAGTGATCATCGACAGCCAGGGGAACAATTTGTATGAGACCGGCAGGGAAAAGTACAGGATTGGATGATATTTTCAGTTTACATTAATTTGGGTATATTTTTGCCGAGCAATGGTGTATAATGAGGGTAATCGGAGTTTGAACGCTATAACAAAATAGTTGACATAAAAAAAGGAGGGATACGGAATGTCAAAGGTAACACCCGATATGATCATATCCGATATTTTAAAATTGGACAGAGGCACGGTGCCGATCTTTTTGAACAGCGGTATGCATTGTCTGGGCTGCCCTTCTTCCTCTGGAGAGAGTATAGAAGATGCTTGTGCCATCCACGGGATCGACGTGAACAAGCTTGTAAAAGAGCTGAATGATTATCTTGAATCAAAGGTTGCCAAGTAAGTAAACCTTAAAAGTTTAATATTCCTTTAAAGTGCCCGCCTTTTAAAGCTGCTTTAGAAGCGGGTATTTTTGCGCCTTTAGCCCGGGAATGAACCGGTAGAAATCCGAACGATTGTTATGATTGCATAAAAAATATTCGGAGTTTTGTTGTTTTTGCCCCATGATTCTGGTATCATAGTTCTGTACCAATGATATTTTACCGGTGCCTTTTATCATGGACGAGGCTTATGTGTTGCCCTATGACTGACTGCATCGGGGATTGTTTTGCGATTATAATTGAAATGCTTTAAAAGTGGAAGACTAAAAATATAAATATTTTTTAACTGCAAGCGGACTTGCGGGACAAGGGGGAATGGTAGAATGGCTACCAGAGTAGTTATAGGCACCCAATGGGGAGACGAAGGCAAAGGAAAATATATCGATATGCTGGCTGGCAGTTCGGACCTCGTGGTGCGTTTTTCAGGAGGAAACAATGCGGGACATACCATCGTCGCCGATGGCGTGAAATATGCGCTTCACCTTATACCATCGGGGATACTTCATAAAGGGAAAACCTGTATCATCGGCAACGGCGTTGTGGTTGACCCCGCTGTGCTTCTAAAAGAGATGGAAGGCTTGAACAGCAGGGGAGTGAGCACCGACAACCTTTTGATAAGTGACAGGGCTCATGTGATTATGCCCTATCATAAAGCCCTTGACGAGCATCAGGAAAAATTCAGGGGTGAAGGCTCCCTGGGAACGACCAAAAGAGGGATCGGCCCTGCCTATTCGGATAAGACGGAACGCAGCGGCGTGAGGATGTGCGACTTGATTGATGAAGAGGCTTTTGCCAAAAAGGTGAGGGAAAACCTTGAAGTGAAAAACCTGATCATCGAGAAGGTGTACGGAGGAGAACCTTTTGATGCGGATCAGATCATTGAGGAATACGCAGAGTATGCCAGAAGGCTCAAAAAGCATGTGACTGACGTAAACGCCGTATTGTTTGATGCTCTGGAAGAGGGGAAGGACATACTTTTTGAAGGCGCCCAGGCAACCTTCCTGGACCTGGATTTCGGCACCTATCCCTTTGTGACCTCTTCCAATCCCGTGGCCGGCGGAGTTTGCACCGGCGCCGGCATTGGCCCTGTATTTATTGATGAGGTTTACGGCGTATTCAAAGCATATACCTCCAGGGTTGGCGCAGGACCCTTCCCCACAGAACAGGACAATGCCATCGGGGATAAAATCAGGGAATTGGGCTGGGAGTACGGCACGACGACGGGACGTCCCAGACGCTGCGGCTGGCTTGATACCGTGATGATAAAATATGCGGCGAGGGTCAACGGCCTCACGGGACTTGCCATCAACCATGTGGATACCCTCGGAAAGCTCGGAAAAATCAAGCTTTGCAGGGCCTATATCAAGGACGGTGTCGAAATCAACCGCTTCCCGGCAAGCCTCAAGGAACTGGCCCAGTGTGAACCCGTCTATGAAGAATTTGAAGGCTGGGAACTGGACTCCGACAAGGTGAAAAAATATGAGGACCTCCCTGAAACGGCCAAAAAGTATCTCACAAGAATCGAGGAACTGGTGGGCGTGAAGATAAAACTCATCGGTGTGGGAAAGGACAGGGAGAACACCATTGTAGTCTAAAAAGATTGAAAAAATGGTTGACAAAACCTCCAGTTGTGATGTAATATAAATAACTGTCGGCCCGGAAAATTGCTCAGGGCCGGATTTTGACCCATTAGCTCAGTTGGCAGAGCACTTGACTTTTAATCAAGGTGTCCCGCGTTCGAGTCGCGGATGGGTCACCA
>JAFADI010000021.1 GCA_023424965.1 Bacillota bacterium | reverse complement strand
ATTCTCCCCTGTGGTCCAGCACAAAACTGGCATATTCCTTTATTATCTATACAATAAGAGAAAAAAAGGCGGTATAATGATAGAAAGAATTGAATCGGAAAAATCAGGCCTGGTAATTGCAAGGGTGCATACTTTTAAAAAGTTATGCGCCCTTTTATATTTTACTGCAGCTGCGCCGCAAAAACATTTCATTTAAAGGAGATTTCATATGATGTATACCTGTAACGTGAAAAGAATGGAAGACAAGATCAAGACTTTTTCCAGGTTCGGAGATGCGGGCCACGGTGGAATCACCCGATACTCCCTGTCACCAGAGGCCCATCAGGCAAGGGACGAGTTCGCCAAAAGGCTGACCGCCATCGGAGCGGTCATCGAAACGGACGACATGGCCAATATGTATGCCACCCTTTCCGGGTCGGAGCCCGGTTTAAAGAGAATCGTCATGGCATCCCATGTGGATTCCGTTAAAAACGGCGGAAACTACGACGGAATCCTGGGCGTGCTGTCTGCCATGGAGGTTCTGGAAACCATTGCGGAGCTCAATATCCCTCACAGGCACCCCATTACGGCCATGATCTGGACAAACGAAGAGGGGTCTCTTTATCCTCCCGCCATGATGTCCTCGGGAGTCATCTGCGGCAAATTTGAAAAGTCCAAAATGCTGGCTTCCCGAAGCATCCTCGACCCCTCCAGAACTTTTGGGGAAGCCCTGGATGCCAGCCCGTACAAAGGTGCGGAAAATCACCGGTTGAACCCCATGGATTACCTGGCAATGTTTGAAGCCCATATCGAGCAAGGTCCTATCCTCGAAGCGGCAAAGAAAGACATCGGTGTCGTCACCTGTGTACTGGGAATGGTCAACTACAGGATCAGAACTTACGGGCAGGCGGACCATGCGGGAACCACCCCCATGAGCTACCGGCAGGATGCCCTTTACGCCGCCGCACAGCTCCTGATTTACCTGCACCGGGAATTGGACAAGCTGGATCCCGCCCTTGTTTATACCACCGGTGAAATCAAGTGTCATCCCAACGTACATACCGTCATTCCCGACGAGGTGGATTTCTCGCTGGATGCAAGGCATGAAGATCCGGAAGTCATAAAGCAGGTAGTTGAAATTATTACGAACATGCCCTCCGAGATCGCCAAATGCAAGACAGGCTACGAACGGGCCTGGGCCCGTGATACCGTATACTTCGACAAAGAGCTGGTGGGCTTTGTCAAAGAAAGCGCCGATGCGCTGGGGATTTCAAACCAGTACATCAACAGCGGAGCCGGGCATGATGCGCAGTTTGTATCCTATATGCTGCCCACCACAATGATTTTTGTGCCTTCCAAAGACGGCCACAGCCATTGTGAACCGGAATACACCTCTCCTGGACAGTGTACGGCCGGTGCAAGCGTGATGCTGAACGCAGTCCTTAAGGCGGATAAAAAATAGGTAAGGCCCGAAAAACAAAAAATCGGGACGGAGGGTTCCCCCCTCTATCCCGGTTCACTTTCATCACGCACACGGTATTTTAAGCAACTGGATGCTGCACGGCATAACCGTCAAACCGTTCCTTATGTCGGCGATGGACTCTTCAATGGCTACCGCCTCCTTCTCCAGGCTGTTTACATCAAAGGAATTCCCCTTTATCGTAAACACATGGACTTGAGAGATAATTTCCGCATCTACAACCTCTATTTTTACCAGCGCCTCCCGCTCCCGCTCCCGGTTGATTACAAAAACATTGATTCCTTCATCTGTTTTGCAGGCAATGCAATCAATATAGGGTACATTTTTGACGTCCGTCACATGCCCCACGCGGTCAATGTCATAGGAAGGGCTCCGGGTTTCCGTCTTCAAGAGGTATTTTGAACCGGAAGTTGCATACAGTTTCAGTACATGGTAGCTGGGCGTCAGGAATACCCGGTCAAAGCTGTTCACAATGCATCCGCCCTGCCATCCGTTGACCAGGTCGGAATACGTGCCGATTTCCACCGCACTCCCGGTTCTGATGAAGGTGTTGAGCAGTCCTGCGTTAAAAATAGCCGCTTCCATGGTGCGTTCCCTGTAGGAAGCGTTCACATGCATGGTGTTCCATTCCGTTACGGCAATTTTGACCCCGCTGTTTTCACTGCCGCTTGCCTCAATGCTGGCAACGGTATCCCTGATTATTTTCTCATACTTCAGGGGAGCTCCCGCAACCCCGTAATACAGGTTGTCGCCGTCATACTTTTCCAGCTTTTGCTGGGGTGCATAGAAATGAAGTGAAAGGTAATCCAGCTTTCCCTTCAGTTTTTCCAGCAATACCCGGTTCCACTCCTGGGAGGCTTCATTGCCGTTTCCCCCGCAGGCGATGATCTTAATCCCTGGATCCGCTTTTTTCATTGCGTCGTAAAAGGCCAGGTATTTACCGGCAAATTCTTCTGCCGTACAATGGCCGATTTCCCAATCCCCGAAAATTTCATTGCCGATCTCCCAGTACTTCACCCGGAAGGGCCGGGGATTCCCGTTGGCCACTCTCATTTTTCCATACTCGGTGTTTTCTCCGCCGTTGCAGTACTCCACCCACTGAGCCGCCATTTCGGGGGTTCCCGACCCGAAATTCACACAGATGAGAGGCTCACAACCGGTATTCCTGCAGAATTGAATAAACTCGTCGGTACCGAAGCTGTAGTCCTCAAAGCCTTTCCAGTGCCTGTTTTCTACCATCGGCCGCTGTTCACGCACGCCTACGCCCTCTTTCCAGTCATAGGCATCGGCAAAACAGCCTCCCGGAAACCTCATGATCCCGCATTTCATGTCTTTGGTGGCCTTCAGGACATTTTTCCACACACCGTCCACGGCACTGGCGGGAGATAGGGCCAGATTGTCAACCCAGACCGTCCCTTCCCCCAGTACGCGGATTTCGATGACGGCGGCGGTATCCCTTTCCGGTTTGACGGAAAACTCGTATTTCTTCCATTCCTGTCCTACATCGGTATATTCTTTATGATAATCCAGCTTGCCTTCGCCGGCATGAATTCGTATTTGTACACTCCCCGCAAATGCATGGGCCTTCATCCACAGGACGCCATGGTAGTCCTCCCCCCCATTCAATGCCAGGTCCTTCTGGGCAATCCCTGCATATCCGCCGTAGTGGGTGATGATCTCCAGCTTCTGGGATGTCCCGTTAAAGGGGTGCTCCACCGGATCCAGGGAATAGACCACCGTATCGTTATACCCGGTGGGATACCAGGGGTCGGATACGCCGTCTTCGTTCCCATCGGGGTTTTCAAAGCTCCGGTTGATCAAAAGCTGTGCCCACAGGCAGGGATTTATGCAGTCGGCGATATATTCGATGAAATTGCCATAGATAAACGGATTGATGGGATTCAATTGTTCCTTGGCAGAGACTTTAACCATTGATTCAAAAAATTTCGACATTTTGTTTTGTCCTCCAGTTTATCCTTTTATTCCGGTCATTGCGATGCCTTTTATAAAATATTTTTGTGAAAACAAATAGGCAATAAGGATGGGTGCCAGCGAGAGGCAGGACGCAGCCATCAAAATCCCGTATTCCACCACATGCTGTCCCATAAAGAGAGCCAGTCCGGCCGAGATGGTCCTCATTTCATTTCCACTGGTCAATAAAAGCGGGTACAATAAATCATTCCAGTTGTACATAAAGTGGAAAATCCCCAGTGCGATCAGTGCGGGCTTGCAGAGCGGAAGCATGATGGAAAAATAGATTTTGAATTCGTTGCACCCGTCCACCCGGGCTGACTCTTCCAGGTCTTTCGGCAGGGTGATGAAAAACTGCCGCATCATGAAGATTCCGAAGGCATTGGTGGCCCTTGGCAGGATCATCCCTATGTAGGTGTTGAGGAGTCCGAACTTGTATACCTCAAAAAACAAAGGCGTCATGATGACCTGAAAGGGAATCATCAGGGTGCACAGGACAAGCATGAAAACTGCATTGCGTCCCTTGAAATTGATCCTTGCGAAAGAATAGCCCGCCATGGAGTCAAAGAACAGCGACACCAGGGTCACCCCTCCCGCAAAGACCAGGGTATTGATATAATAGCGCAAAAAGGTGATTCTTCTCCATATGTCAATATAGGAGGTGAAGGTATACTCTGCCGGGAAAAGCCTGGGGGGAAACACGACGATATCCTTTTCGGGCTTTAGTGACGTTAAAAGCATCCAGATGAAAGGGTATAACGTAATGATCGCCAGAAGGATCAACAGTGCCAGAAGGACCCCTTTCACCAGATATGAAACACTTTTTTGCTGAATGAGCACATTTCCACCAGTCATATCAGATGTTCCTTTCCATATTTCTCTGTACTTTAAACATCAGCGCCGTAACGGCAAGGATGATTACCAGCAGGACTTCCGCAATGGCGCAGGCCACCGGAAGGTCAAAGGATTCAAAGCCCACATGGTAAATGTATTGAACCACCGTTTCCGTTTTGAAAAGGGGTCCTCCCCTCGTCATGACAAAAATCTGGTCGAAGACCTGGAAGGAGCCGATCATGGTGGTTATCACCACAAAACCCACGGTGGGGATCAGCATCGGCAGCGTTATTTTGAAGAACTGCTTGATTTTCCCGGCTCCGTCGATTTCCGAAGCCTCATAGTATACGTCCGGAATTCCGTCGATGCCTGCCAGCAGGATCACCATGGAGAGGCCGAAATTCCGCCATATGCTGACGATGATTACCGCCGGCATGGCCCAGACCGGGTCATTGAGCCAATCGATGACATTAATTCCAATGAGGCTCAGGTAATAGGACACTACGCCGATGTCCTTGTTGAGAAGAAAGCTCCAGATGATGGATATGATGGTCATGGAGCAGATGGACGGAATGAAAAATACTCCTTTGAACACCGAATTGATTGCAAGCTTTTTCGAGATGGCGATGGCTACCAGCAGGGCCAATGCCACCTGGACCACCACCGTGGCTGCGGTGTAATACAGGGTATTGTGCAGGGAATTCCAGAACCGTTCATCCAGAAACATTTTCGAATAATTCTCCAGCCTTGCAAATGTAAAGTTATTGAACATCATATCAAATTTGAACACGCTAAAAACAATGGAAACGATCAGCGGAGCAAATACAAAAACCAGAAAGACCGTTAAGCTGGGCAGGACAAACAAATACCCAGCAAGGTTTCTTTTCCGTTCGAAAGAATCATGCACAAAAATCACCTTTTCCTCTTTATATATAAAGGGAAGACCCGGATTCATTCCTTACAAAATGCCTCCAGGTCCTCAAAACAAGTTACTGGTTCTTGAGCAGCTCATCCATCTTCCTGGCCGCTTCGTCCAAAGCCTCTTTGACGGAAGCTCTGCCGAGAAGTATTTTTTCATAGGCAGGGGTAAGGGTATCGTCTTCGATCTGACCGAAGTTTGTCAGCCTCTGCAGGTAGAATTGCGCGTCGTTTGCCTGGGATGCAAATGCCACCACATAGGGATTGGTTTTTAGCTGTTCATTGTCCGTCAGGTCGATCCTCGCGGGAGGGAATCCGGTCTTGAGGGACCAGGTGATCTGGGTGTCCTTTGAATTCCAGAACTTGAAATAGTCGTATGCCGCCTCTTTGTTCTTGCAGTTCTTGGTCATGACCATGACAACGGCATCTCCGAGGGTAACCTTCTTCTCCGGTCCTCTGGGAACGGGAGCAACGCCAAAATTGACGCCGGCCTTCTGGAAGCTTCCCACCGCCCAGGGTCCGCACATGTACATGGCACACTTCTGGGTCTCAAAAAGCTTGTCGACCTCCGCACCTGTGAGCACAGGGGGGGACACCTTGTCGTTCAGGATCAGGTCCGCAAAATATTTGACGGCACCCACGGTCTTTTCACTGTTCACCACCGACTTCATGTTCTGGTAGTCGATGATGTCCCCGCCATTCCCCCACATCAGGATAGGCCACATGGCGATGGTTGCTTTGCTGGCAATGCCGAAACCGTACTGTTCAACATTCTTGCCGTTTATTTTGGTGAGCTTCTTTGCATACTCCGCCAGCTGGTTCCAGTCCTCCGGCGGTTTCTCCGGGTCCAGTCCCGCCTTTGCAAACATATCCTTGTTGTAGTAGAGCATCAGGGTTGCAAAATTCATGGGGACTGCATACAATTCATTGTTATATTTGAGAATCTCCTGATAGCCTTTGGGAATGGCGTTCATGTCCACACCGTTGGTGTAGGCATCCGCCACCGGAACAATGGCTCCCGGCTTTGCATAGGTACCCACTCTTGGGCTTGAGAATGCCACAATGTCCGGTCCCTGGCCCGTTGCAATGGTTGACGTCAGCTTCTGGTAAAGGCTGTCCCAGGGCATGATCTCCATCTTTATCGTAGCCACGGAACTCTCATCGTTGTATTTTTTAACCAGTTCCTCCAGTACAGGTCCGTCAGAGCCGGTAAAACCATTCCAGAAGGTCAGTTCAGCTTTTTTCGCCGTTCCTTTGTCCGGATCCTTTGCCGGCGTTTCTTTTGTGGTTTCCTTGGGGGCCTGTGCCGGATTTTCCTTCGAACCGCTTCCACACCCAACTGCCATCGATACAATAAACATGATCGTAACAACGAAACTTACAAATTTAATAAGCTTTCTGTTTCCCATTTTTCTTCCTCCTCATCAATTGATCCAAATCTCTCAGGATACATCCAGGGGAATTCCCGTTTATAATTAAGCCATATCTCAGCTTTCCCGCGTTCTGACCCCCATTTGCACCTCCCTTCCACAATTCTCAAAAACTGAGATACTCTTGCTTATTACCGTTACAAATTAATCGTATCGTTACGATTTTTGCAAAAAAATTTTAGGCCGATTCGCGGATCACGATTTCGCAATCCAGCAATATTTTTTCCGCTTTTGCCTCTTTCCCATCAATGAGGTCCACCAGGGTCCGGAAGGCTTTCTTTCCCTTCTCTGCAAAAGGCTGCCGGACCGTTGTAAGGGACGGGGTGAAATAGATGTTGTTCAATACGTCGTCAAAGCCTGTAATGGCGATGTCCTGCGGGACTCTCAGCCCCAGCTCCTTTATGACGTTGATCACCTGCATGGCAAGTACATCGTTCCAACAGGCAATGGCCTGGGGCTTGTTTTTTTCAATAAGGTTTTTCACCCCGGTATAGATATCACTTTTATCGTAGCCGCAGGCAAGAACATTCAGATTTTTGCCGTAATCCTTTACTGCCTTTTCAACGCCGGCTCTCCGGATTTGCTCCTCAATGGTCACAAAGCCGTAGGAAATGTAGGCCAGGTTGTCATACCCCTTGTTTATCAAGTACTCTACCATTTTGTAAATCCACTTTTCACCATCCACATTGACTTCATTGATATCAAATTTGGAGTGTGAAGAGAGCAGCACCATCCTTTTCTCCTGGGATATGACATGGTTGATGAATTCTTCAAACTGATTGCCCAGAAGGATAATTCCGTCTACCCTTCTGCTGCTCAGGAGGCTTAAAACATACCGCTTGTAATTGTCAGGGTCGCTCTGCAAGGATTTGATGAGAATGTCATAGTCGGACTGCCGTGCCTCCATGATGATGCCCATGAGCTCTATGGCAAAGACGCTGTTGTCCGTGAGGTTTTCACAGGTAATGACACCGATGGAATTGGCTTTTTTGTTCCTGAAGTTTCTCGCAAGGGAATTGGGCACATAGTTGAGCTTTTCCGCCGCTTCCAGAACTTTTTTCACCGTGTCGGGATGAACCTCGGGGCGATTGTTCATCGCATAGGATGCAGTTGTAGGTGAAACCCCCGCTAATTTTGCAACATGCTTGATAGTAACCATTTAACACCATCCGTATCGTTACGATTATGTTTCTATCTTATACCTGCTTTTTGCGTTTGTCAATATTTTCTGCCGAAAGAATTATGTGCTTTGATGCTGTATGGCCTGGCGGGACTCAGTATTTAATTACCTTCTCCAGTATTTTATACTGCTCTGCAGGAAGGTTAAGGGCCGTTATGTTTGCCGCCCGCAAGGGAGCTACAAACCCAAGTTTGATTGAAACGATTCCTTTTTTTCTTTTGGAGATACTGCCTTTGGCCGTAATGCTCTCGATGCCGGCAGTTTTTATTATTGCGACCGTTTTACGGTAACCGCCCGACGATAGGACCACGTTGTTCTCTCCGCAAAAGATCCCTGCGTTGAGATATTGTAAGAGAACACTTATTGCGGCAATAACCAGGATTCCCCCTGCAAGAGCTATGAAAATCACATTCTTTACAAATAGCGCTGCGATAAAAATCAACAGGGCCGTTATAAATCCGGGGCGGTAAAGAAAATACCTTTTTGCCTTCCTATCCGGCCCATGCATCGTGTACTTCAACTGAAATTCAGGCAAAAGCTTGTTTATGATACTTTCAATTTTCCTCATGGAAGCGACGGGATATAAAATCGCCTGTTCCTGTACCTCATCGTCAGACCTGTCACCGTAACCTATCACCAATATTTCAGCAGTGTAGTATTTGAATGCACGCATGAAAAGATTTTGTTTCAATAAAACGCCATTGATCCTGCTCTTCTGAAATGTAAATTTCTTCTTGTTCAATAAGCCATATTCAATCTTTAAGGTGTCTGTACTGCCGGATATTTTAAAATTATAGTAGGTGAGCAAAGACTTGACAAGCGATATCCCCAGAGCAACAAGGTAGAAAAATGCCACAAGGCCAAAAACAGCAATTCCGGCAGAAGTCCCTTCAAACAACCGGTCCATTAGTTCATTAAAGTTTTTTGAGCCGGTTGCCAAAGCTGCTGTCGCCCCAATGACAGGGACGGCAATGGGCCCGCCGGCGAAAAAAAACGTTATCTTGGACTGCAAAAGCCCACGCTTGATGAACTCCTGCAGCGATGCCCTGATTTCATGGGTATTTTCAGCTTCACTTGTTTCGGGCACGGCATGTTGTGCAAGCATCCGCTTGAATTCAAAAGCTTTATCCGCTTTCAACGCAAGCCGGACTTCTGCTTTGTCCACGGTGTCGTTGGTCTGGCTCGCATTATCCACTTTGATCCTATAGGTCTTAAATAACTGGTATAAAATATTTTGGGACAGGTCCACCGTTGTTATTGCCCTTAGCGGTATCTCCATCCTCTTTTTATTCACGATCCCTGTCTCGACAATAAGGTGCCCCTCCTCTATGGTGTAATAGGTCGAAACATATTTTGCAATTCCCCATAACGGGCTTAAGGCCAGAAACAAAACAGAAATTAATATTTCCGGGTCAAAGTTTTTTGCTGTAAGCAAACCCGCCATGACAACCGCTATCAGCAGGGGGAGCTGCGTTACTTTATCAAACAAAATAAGAACATTTCCTCGTACGTGTTTAAATTCCATGCCGCCACCTATGCCTTGTCCCGGGCTTCAAGCCTTGTATCCAGCTTTGCTTTCAGGGCTTCTGCGATGGTCCTGGCATCGGCATTGGAAAGTCCCTCAATGGCAAACGCACCGCTTGCAGTATGGATATTTACGTTTGACAGTCCCAGTTTTCTGAGGATGGGTCCTTGCGCAACCGTGATATGCTGGATTCTGATAACGGGAATGATTGTGGTCTCAATGAAGAATATCCCATGCTTTATTTCAACCCTGTCATTTGAAAGGATGTACCCCCATTGCCGGTATTCGACCACGGGATAGAGAAAGGGCGTCAAAATCAGATATGTGAAAATAAGGCCTTCAATCGAATATACATAGGCTGCAACCGGCGCAAAATAGTCCTGTCCGGCCAATAGAAGGGTAGGTACTCCCAAAACAGCCCCAATGACTGCCAAGCGGATGAATCTTGTAATCCGCCAGCAGGTTACGATCTTCCGATCAAGTTTGTTGTAATTCATTTTAAGCCTCTTCTCTATTTTTTCGCTTTCATCCCATGGCTATGCAAAGGAAATAAACTGCCGGCGAAAAAAGCTGGAGAACCCAGGTTCCCAGCCTTTTCATATAAAATTGATCATGAGCTTACTGCTGTTTGTATTGAGGCTCCTGCTCCTCTATATACTGCTTTCTCCCCTGCAGCTGCACAAGGGCGTCATCGAAGGTTTTTGCAAGCTGCTGGAATGTCTGCTTCGCCTGTTGGTCCTGAGTCTCCAATGCAAAGGTTTTCATGGTTGCAGCCGCACTTTGCACGGTTGCAATTGCTTTAGACATCTGTGTTGCTACGGTCATTTGATTCACCTCCCTTCAATCGGGCCCGCCTACCCCTTCGGTTTAAATAGCAGGGCAGACAGGAATCCGAAGATTATTGCCGCCGAAATGCCCGCACTGGTGATCTCAAAGATACCCGTCAGAACGCCCACGATCCCGTTCTGTTCCGCTTCCTGCAATGCACCTTTTACCAGTTGGTTTCCAAAACTGCTTATGGGGACGGAAGCACCTGCACCGGCAAATTTTACAAGCGGATCATAGAGCCCCAGACCGCCAAGAATTGCGCCGGCCACCACAAGGCTGCACATGGTATGGGCCGGTGTCAGCTTCAGTACATCCATCAGAAGCTGCCCGATTACACATATGATTCCGCCAATGATAAAAGCCCAGATAAATTTATCCACTCACCAACCGCTCCTTTTCATATTTCCAGTCTTACCGCATGGGCGACACAGGGGATGGTTTCCTTCTGCTGGTAGGACATGGGAGAAAGCAATGCCCCTGTTGCCACCACCAGGATTTTTTTAAGTTCCCCCTTACGCATACGGTTTAGAAAGTGTCCATACGTGGTTGTGGCTGCGCAAGCACATCCGCTTCCTCCTGCGAATACCGGCTGGTTGTCCCTGTACATCAAAATCCCGCAATCGGTGAACTTTTCTTCCGGTATGTCCACTCCATGCTTTTTCAGTAAATCCCCGGCAATCCGGTGTCCTATCCTGCCCAGATCTCCCGTTGCAATGAGGTCGTATTGCGATCCGTCAATATTTAAATCCCGGAAATGTGCTTCAATGGTATCCACCGCTGCCGGAACCATTGCCGCGCCCATGTTGAAAGGGTCGGACAGTCCCATATCCACCACACGCCCGATGGTGGCGCAGATTACCTTTGGCCCTTCGCCCTGCCGTGCCACCACCGCCGCTCCCGCTCCGGTAACCGTCCATTGGGCGGTGGGGGGCTTTTGCGCCCCATATTCCGTAGGGTAGCGGTATTGCTTTTCGGAAGCGGCATTATGGCTTGACGTTCCCGCAAGGGCGTTTTTGGCAAACCCGCTGTCCACCATCAAGGAAGCCAGCGCCAACCCCTCCATGGAACTGGAACAGGCTCCGTAAAGCCCAAGGTAGGGCACCCCCAGTGTCCTCGCCGTGAAACTGCTGGCTACGATCTGGTTTATCAGGTCGCCGCTCATAAAAAACTGTATGTCCTCTTTTTTTAAGCCAGCCTTCTTTATGGCTGTCTCACAGGCTTGCTCTAAAAACTTCTTTTCTGCTTTTTCATAGCTGTCCTGCCCCAGCCATAAGTTATCGTGCAGCAAATCAAAATCCGCCGCCAGATTCCCCTGTGCTTCAAATGGCCCGCCGATGGCTGCCGAGCCAATAATCACCGGCTTATTCTCAAAAACCCATGTTTGATGGCCCTGTAACATCTACACACCACCCAATGCCTTAATAATCACGCTTACCACCGCTACCACAAAAGCGGAGAATACGCCGTATACAATAACCGGCCCCGCGATCTTGAACATATTTCCGCCAACGCCCAGCACCAAACCCTCGCTTTTATGTTCAATCGCCGCCGAAGCAATGGTATTGGCAAAGCCTGTCACAGGCACGCCGGTCCCGGCCCCTCCCCATTGGGCGATATGGTCGTAAAAGCCAAGGCCCGTAAACAGGATGGAAAGAAAAATCAGGACTGCCACCGTTGGATTTCCCGCTGTCTTTTCGTCGAAGTTGAAGTAGGTCATAAAAAACCACATGAGTCCCTGTCCCATGACGCAAATAATTCCGCCTACGACAAATGCCCTTATGCAGTTCTTTAAAA
>JAFADI010000013.1 GCA_023424965.1 Bacillota bacterium | reverse complement strand
AAATTACCTCCTTGTAAATTCTTTTACCATTATAGCATTGAAGGAGAAAAATGATAATACTCTCATCAAAAAACAGGCGGGCAAACATGAAGGAACATCCTGGAAAGGCTGCAAAGCCTTATTTCCTCAAAAAACTTGAAGTCTACGTACTTAAATAGTAAAATGAAAAATATAATTTTATCATGGTAGCTTAATAATAGAGTCTTATATAAATATGGTCATAATTCAGACCATTTTTTTGTTAGCGGAGGTCAATATGAAAAAGAAGGTCGCAATTGTTTTTGGCGGACAGTCGTCCGAGCATGAGGTATCCAGGGTATCCGCCCAGTCGGTCATACGAAATATCAACAGGGACAAATTCGACGTTGTAACCATCGGCATCACCAGGGACGGCAGATGGCTGGGCTACGACGGACCGGTAGAAAAGATAGGGAGCGGTGAATGGGAGGCCCTGGCCTTAGAGGGAAAAAATCAGAATACTCCTTTACTGGCGGCGGCAAATTCGGCAAGGAATATTTTGAAGGCCGCAGGAGCGGAAGCCGACAACAGGCCTGCCGATGTAATCTTTCCCGTCCTGCACGGCTGCAATGGGGAAGACGGTACCATTCAGGGCCTGTTTGAGCTGGCGGGAATACCCTATGTGGGCTGCGGCGTCCTGGGCTCTGCCCTGGGAATGGATAAGGCCTACTCAAAAATCGTATTTGAAAAGGAAGGCATCCCCCAGGGGAAATACCTGGTGTTCGGCAGGAAGCAGGTCGAGGGAGAAGCAGACAGCCTTGCGGAACAGGTTGAAGGAAAGCTTGACTACCCCGTGTTTGTCAAACCCTCCAATGCAGGGTCTTCCGTAGGGGTGCGCAAGGCTCATGACAGAAAGGAGCTTGTGGATGCACTGCATTTTGCCGCCAGGTATGACCGGAGAATCCTTGTAGAGGAATTTATCAACGGCAGGGAAGTGGAATGCGCCGTATTGGGCAACGACAGCCCCATTGCTTCCACTGTGGGAGAGGTGGTTCCCTGCAATGAGTTTTATGACTATGAAGCCAAATACCAGTCCGGTGACAGTTCTGAAGTGATCATCCCGGCGGACTTGCCCCCAAAAACCATTGAGGCGCTAAGACAGTATGCGGTGAAAGCCTTCACGGCCCTTGACTGTGCAGGCCTGGCCAGGGTTGACTTCTTTGTCCACAAGGAAACCGGTGAAATCTATATCAATGAGATCAACACCCTTCCCGGCTTTACCAGCATCAGCATGTATCCCAAACTGTGGGAGGCCTCCGGCATTCCGTACCCGGAATTGATCGAAAGGCTCATTGACCTGGCCATTGAAAGGTTTGAAGACAGTAAGAGAGAAATTTAAACAGGGGGCGCATTATTATTTATGGATAACCGTCCAATAGGTGTTTTCGATTCGGGTTTGGGGGGATTGACGGTCTTGAAGGAGATCATGGACCTGATTCCCTCTGAAAGTGTGGTGTATTTCGGTGATAACGGAAGAGCCCCATATGGCACCAAATCCAAGGAAACGGTGATAAAGTACACATTTCAGGATATCCGCTTTTTGCTGAACCAGGATATCAAAATGATCGTCATTGCCTGCAATACCGCCAGCGCCTGCAGCCTGCAGCATGTGAAGCACAATTTCGACATCCCGGTCATTGAGGTGATCCAGCCGGGAGCCATCGCCGGCGTGAGGGAGAGCAGGAATAAAAGGGTGGGCGTTATCGGGACTACCGCCACCATAAACAGCGGAGTCTATGAGAATGCCATTCACAGGATCGATGACTCCATTGAAATTTTCTCAAAGGCCTGTCCCCTTTTTGTGCCTCTCGTTGAAGAGGGAAAGGAATGGTGGGAGAAGGACATTGCTTACCGGATTGCAGAGGAGTATCTGACCTCCTTCAAAGAGCAGGACATCGATACCCTGGTGCTGGGATGTACTCATTATCCCCTGCTCCGCAAGACAATCTCCAGCGTCATGGGTGAGGGTGTAAAGCTTGTGAACTCCGCCCAGGAGGTTGTGAAGGCCCTTAAAAAGGCCATTGGAGAGAAGGATATGGGCAGGGACACAAATATCAAGCCGGTGTACCGGTATTATACCAGCGACAGCGTTGAAAAATTTGAGCCCCTTTGCGGTTCGATTTTAGAGAGAAATATAAATTCAGCCGAGAAGATAGATATAGAAAAGTATTGATACGGCAAGTTGAATTTTATAGGCTGAAAAGCTGTAAAAATGGGAAAATAAGATATGAAGGGAGGCTGTGCTAATGAACAAAAACGTCATAATTTCAGTCAAGGGAACGCAATCCTCTGAAGGAAGCGACACAAGCAGGCTTGAACTGGTAACAGAAGGCAAATACTATAAAAAGGGCGATTCCTACTATGTGACCTACAAGGAAAGCGAAGTGACCGGAATGGAAGGAACGACAACAACCCTTAAGGTCTCCGGAGGGACGGTCACATTAATGCGGTTCGGATCGGTCAATTCCCAGTTTATTTTTGAGGAAGGCCAGAAGCATGTCTCCTACTATGATACCATGCATGGAGCTTTTACCATCGGAGTATTCACAAACAAGGTTGACATCGCCGTAAATGACGACGGGGGAGAAATTTGGGTTGATTATCAACTTGAAATAGATAATAATAAGTCTGGAGAAAATGATTTTTATATGCATATAAGAGAGGTAGGACATCTGGATGATAAACTTGGTGGAGAATTTGAGGCAGGAAATTAATAAAGTTGTTGTGCAGTCTCTGGCGGCGGTTGCGGCGAAGGGGGAGCTTCCCCAGGCACAGGTGGCGGAGGTTTCGGTAGAAGTTCCCAGGGATAAGGGGAACGGAGACTTCTCAACCAATATTGCAATGCAGCTTACCAAGCAATTGAAAAAGGCACCCAGACAGATTGCCGAGATCATCATCGGCAACCTGGACCTTTCGGAAACCTATATCGAAAAGGTGGAGTGCGCCGGCGCCGGCTTTATAAATTTCTATCTGAAAAACGACTGGCTCTATGACGCACTGGCACTTGTGCAGTCGGAGGGAGAAGATTACGGAAAAATAAACGTGGGCAAGGGCCGCAAGGTGATGGTGGAATACGTCAGTGCAAACCCCACGGGGCCTTTACATATGGGAAATGCAAGGGGAGGAGCCCTCGGCGACTGTATTGCCAGCGTGCTGGAGGCGGCGGGCTATGATGTCACAAGGGAATTCTATGTAAACGATGCGGGAAACCAGATCGAGAAGTTCGGCATATCCCTTGAAGCAAGATACATTCAACTTCTCAAGGGAGAGGATGCCGTTGTGTTCCCGGAAGAGGGCTACCATGGCGAAGACATCATCGACCATATGAAGGATTACATTGCGGCTTATGGGGACAAGCTCCTGGAGACGGAAACGGCAGACAGGCGCAAAGCCCTTGTGGAATTTGCCCTGCCCAGGAACATTGAAAGGATAAAGTCCGGGCTTCAAAGCTATGGAGTAAGGCACGACGTGTGGTTTTCCGAGCAGTCCCTGTATGACAGCGGAGAGCTGGACGAGGCAATCGGGCTGCTGAAAAAAAACGGTGCCACCGTGGAAAAAGAAGGGGCTCTCTGGCTGAAAGCTTCGGTGATGGGAGCGGAAAAGGATGAGGTTTTGATAAGGAACAATGGCCTGCCCACCTATTTTGCCGCGGACATTGCTTACCACAGGAACAAGTTCGAGAAGAGGGGCTTCGACTGGGTTATAAATTTGTGGGGCGCCGACCACCACGGCCATGTGGCCAGGATGAAGGGCGCCATTGCGGCTCTGGGCATCAATCCGGACAAGCTGCAGGTGGTTCTGTTCCAACTGGTAAGGCTTTACCGGAACGGTGAGATTGCAAGGATGTCCAAAAGGACGGGCCGCACCATCTCCCTGACGGACCTCATTGAAGAGGTAGGCCGGGACGCCGTCAGGTTCAATTTCAACACCAAGGCCTCCGGAAGCCACCTGGATTTTGACCTGGATCTGGCGGTCAAGGAGTCCAACGAGAACCCGGTGTTTTACGTACAATATGCCCACGCCAGGATTTGCAGCATGTTAAAGCTGCTGGAATCCGAGGGACACAAGGTTCCGGGTGTGGGGGAAACCAACCTGACCTTGCTCAAGGAGAAAGAGGAGCTTGAGCTTATGAACAGGCTGGCGGAGTATCCGGAAGAAATAAGAATCGCCGCCCAGACACTGGAGCCCAGCAGGCTCACCAGGTATGTCCTGGATGTGGCGGGCCTCTTCCACAGCTTTTACAATGCCTGCAACGTAAAGAACAGCGAGGCGGAGCTTTTAAAAGCGAGAATACTGCTGGTGGACGGCACTAGGATCGTCATAAGGAACGTGCTGAACCTCATCAGCATCTCGGCGCCTGAGCGAATGGAGAAAAAAGAAAACTGACATACGTAAATAAAAGGTCTCTCCGGAGACCTTTTATTTATGGTAAGGAGATTCCCCTTTTCCTTGCACGCGAAGAACAAAAATGCGAAGCATTTTGTTCATGCCAATATGCTCTTGCGTACGGAAAGAGCCTTTTCACTCCCGGATAAAACCTCAACCAGCTTGAGGCCAAATTCCAGGGCTGTTCCCACTCCCCGGGAGGTGATGATGTGCTCCGAGACCTCCACCGGGCCGGTGCCGATCACAGCTCCTTCCAGTTCCTCCTCCACGCCGGGATAACACACGGCGGTTTTCCCCTTCAGAAGGCCCAACCGGCCCAGTACCGAAGGGGCCGCGCATATGGCGGCAAGCCATTTCTTCTGACTGTTGAATTCCAGGAGTTTTTCCGAAAGCGCCTGATGAGCCTTCAGATTTTGCGTGCCCAGTCCGCCTCCCGGCAGGACCAGCATGTCCGCTTCGCCGTAATCAACTTCCTCGAAGAGCGCATCCGCCTCTACTTTTATGTCATGACCGCCTTTGACGGTTTTGTTTCCGGTCACGGATACAAGGACCGTGTCAATACCGCCCCGGCGCAAAATATCTGCCGCAGCAAGAGCCTCAACCTCTTCAAAGCCTTCTGCCAGATGAAGAAACACTTTTTTCATCAAAATTCAACCTCCATTTCCAGGTTTGATTCTTACTTGGGGACAGTTAAAATATAACTTCCGTTACAATTGTGCTACACCCTGCGTAGATACCACGCAGGGCCCGCACAAAACCGGAAATAATATTCTAAGTCCCCTTAAAGTATATCACATTTGCCCTTTTACGCTGTAATAAAACTGAAACAATAAATGTCCCATCAGGGGTAAATAAATCGGGGCAACCAGCCGATATATATGACAGGGCTATCTGTAAAATTCCCTATGGGAAGCGGCCCGCTTAAAATGCTCTTCACTCGGTCGATTCAAAAGGCCGGTCTTAGGAACAACAAAAGAGGAGGTGCCTTCACATGGACCCTTGGGTACGTCCGTGTGAAATACTGAATGAAAATTTGCAGATTTAGAATTTTTTACATAGGGATGGTACTGGTCTTACTGTTCAATTTATTCCCTTTCACCGCGCTGGCGGCACCGGTGACGGTAGGCGGCATTGTTGTAGATGTGAAAGCCGATGGGATTACCGACATACCCCAGGGAGGGAAAGGGATCGCCTATAATCTGACGTCCATTGAAATGAGTGTGGACAGCACGCTGGATTTGTCCTCCACCACCATGCTGGGCGGCGTCCGTGTCCTTGCAAACGGCTCCCTGGATGAGACCGGCAAATTTAATATTTACTTTGATTACACTGCCAAGAAGCTGACGCTGACTTTGAAGAATGCAGGCTACCAGTTGATGAAGCATGCCCTTTACAGCATTTACATCCCCCAGGGAACCTTTAAAAATGCCGCGGGAACAGTCATTAACAGCGCATTTTATTATTATTTCACCACCAGCACCGACGCAAACCCTGCGGAATACCAGAACGATATCCTGGCTTCCGCATCGGTTTATGACGGGCAAAGGAATATAAGCAGCAAGACAAACCAGATCGTTTTGAATTTTGTCGATGAAATCGTCCTGAATCCGGCGGCGCAAAGCAGCATCGGAAGCTATGTCCAGATTAGCTCCACGGCGCTGGATGTATCCATACCAGGATACGGCGGCACTCCCTTTACAACACCCGACGACTCCACCGGCAACTTCAATGTCTATGTCCAGGGAAGCCAATTGATTCTCCAGCCCAAGCTGGGAGTATTGAGGGATTTCGCAAAATATACCGTCACCTTGCAGCCCAATACGGTTTACCTGAGGGACAGTAGCACGGCCATTTACAACGACGCCCACACGCTGGATTTCTACACCGACAACATGGTGGAGAGCATGACGCCCCAGAACGGTCAGACGGGCGTGGACCTGAAACCCACGGTGACCGTGCAGTTCAAGTATCCGGTACAAATTGTGGACAGCACAAAGATTACCGGCGGTAACGGCATTACAATCACAAATATTCAGCTTTCCAATGAAAATAAATCCCTGCTGGTTTCGCTAAGGGGAGTAACCGCCGCGGAGCTGCTCAGAAAAAGCACCCTTTATGATCTGACGGTCAATGGGGGAGCGGTACGCTTTACCGATTATCCCTCCATTTCCAACAGCGGTTTTTCCCTCGCCTTCACCACCACCGGAGATGCCCAGAGTCCTGTGGCCACGGGGTATTCCTCCAGCCAGAGCTTCAATGACGACATTACGACGCTGGAATCCACCCAGTTGGACAGTTCGGGAAGCATCTACGTACGCTTTGACCGGACCATCAAAGCCAATACCCAGGCCATGTCACTGGCTGCCGCCACAAAGCTGTACAAGATACCGAAGGCGGCGGATACGGCATATGACCCTTCGGGGAAGCTGTACGACAGGACCCTGTCCTATAAGTCCGTCTATACCAGTGTGTACAGTGTAGTTCCTTACTATATAAACGATCCTGCCCATATGGAGGATGTATCTTACTTAAGCCCTCTGCCATACTGCATGGTAGAGGTAATCCAGCCCAACCTGTTGAAAATTACGCCGCCCTATGCGATAGACAGTCTCAACAAATACAGGGTGGTTATCGATAAGTCCGTAATTGAGGATTCCAGCGGGATTAACGTGGAGAAGGACATCGATTTTGTCTTCTGGACCCGTGCCTCCGGCACATACGGTGTTCCCGCATGGGAAGGGATATCCAGCACCACTGCCCCCGTATACGGCCAGCCCCAGTACGGACCTTCCCTTCCGCTGGAATTCACCATCGACCGGGAAGTCATTGTAAAGGCCCAGGACCAGGTTCTCCAGGAGAGGCCGGTCCTTATGAAGAGGATCAGCTTTGACGCCCTGAAAAGCATTACCCTCCTGGATGTCTATAATACCGATACCACAAGCAACCAGGTGGCCTTCTCCAAATATGAACTGTATTACGATTACAGCAGCGGAACAAAAAAGACCAAATTGCGTCTATATCCCGGTACGGTTCTCCAGAGCGGGAAGTACTACCGGCTGAATATCCCCGCAGGTGTGCTCCAGACCCGTTCAAAGCAGGATCTGGCAGCCTTGCAGCGGGACTTTGTCGTCAAAGGCGGCCTGGACAGCAGCAGGGGGATTTATACCCTCGAGAACGGAGTCATTCAGGGAACGGACCTGGCGTCCACAGGAGAAGCCACCTTTTCCATCCTGGGCTTCAATTTTATTGAGCAGGTTCAGAGCATTCAACTGACGGGGCTGACTTCGGGCGTAACTCTGACTGTACCCCAGAGCAACATCTTCTACGACAACAGCACGAAAATTCGTGTGCGCATATCGGAAGATACGGCAAAGGCCCTTTCGCTGGCAGCCAATGCGGGGGATTACCAGGTGGCGGTACGGTTCAGCGGAGACAGTGAAAACTGTACAAGCCCTGTCAACCTCACAATTGTCGCCAAGGGGAAAATACAGGTAAAGGACAAATACCCTGTAAGCAGTGCGTGGGTTGATGAAACCTCCTTGCTGCCCAAAACCATTGACGGAATCACCCGGTATTTTCTGCGGGTTACCTTTCATGACCCCGATGACTCCCTGGACAGCACCATTTCACTGGAGGGACTGTCCATTCTGAGGGACAGCTGCACCGTGGTGGCCCAGGGAAGCGGGGCCTCCATGATCGACAGGGATTTCCTGACCTTGCTGATCAACAATACCACCAACCGGGATACTTACATTCAGCAGTACCTGCTGACCAAGGACGCCTCAAAGCGGGAGGCCTACCTCTTCATTCCGGTGAAGCTGCTCCGCCCTCAGACCACCTATAATGTCACCATTGTACCGGAGGTCATCCACTATGCGGGGGGAACCGGCGGTGTGGACAACAGTTATGACACCATTAACTGGAGTTTTACCACCATGGCTGTGCCTTATGTAAAGGGAGTTTCGGTGTCCAGCGTGGTGGAAGACTATGACGAAGATACGCCCATCATCCTGACGGGGGATTTCTTCAATAGCGGGACCGTCAGCGTATATTTCAACGATGAGCCTGCGGAGAAAGTGGTCATCAAAACCGATGCACAAAATAAGACATATCTCGAGGTTTATCTGCCTTCCGGCAGTGACAAGCTGGAGCCCGGGATATATAATATAATCGTACAGAACGATTCCGGCCACCAGCGGATCGAATACGGCTCCTTCAGCGTGGTGAAGTCGGGGAGCAACATTCCCGATGAAGAGAAGCGGGTGAAGGATGAAAGCAGCAAGGGGACTGTCTTTTCCGATATCAAAGTAAGCCAGGACACCCTGGAGCTGAAGTCCAAATACAACAACAGCGGCTATTTGGAGTTCAAGCTGGACGAAATGATGGGTGAGGACGTTCTGGTACGGAAAGTTGTCATCGACGGCGATATCGGACACTATATCAGTATGCTGGATACCAAATCCAAATGGGCCAATATATCCATCTACCGTTTAGGGGTCAGTTATTCCGGCAGGGAAAATATCGAATTAAACCTTGGCAGGCTGGAGCCGGCAAAGGTTCAGGCCTTGAAGGCCAAATTGAAGGGCAAAGCCGTCAAATCGGAATTTATTCAGGTGACGGGAAGCAATTTCAGCATGGACAAGGTGGTCATAAGCCTTCCTTATAAGAACAGCAGCGGAAGCAGCATAAAAGCCCTCCGCTATGATGAAGACCGCAGGGAGTGGACGGACCAGCGTTTTATCCTTAATCAAGTAAACGGCACGGTGACGCTGGAAAGTGTGAAATCAGGCATATTTGTTCTGGTAGAGTAGAGGGGGAAAATTACCGAGATGGGAAAAGGACGCAAATTATTTAGAAAATTCATCGCAGCCTTCATGGTGCTGCAAATGCTGTTCAGTGCTCTGCCGTGGCAGGGAATGAAGGTAAGGGCCTTCGACCAGTCCCAGTACAAAGTGGATTCGGTTACGGTATACAAGGTGTTCAATCCCGAACAGCGGGTCCTGTTGATCGAGGGAGAGTATTTGAAGGATGCCACGGTGGCCATCAGAACCTCGCTGGGATATCAGGTGCTGACCAACCGCAGCATCAACTCCGACGGCATCCTGCAGTTTAACGTTGAAAAAGGGCAGTTGGGCGAGGCAATCCGTATTGAGAATACCGTTATCAATATCAATGAAGGACAGATGCCCACGCTGACAGGCGTTATTGACAAGAGTGTGGAAGTTGGCACCGATGATTTGATCATGGAGGGTACCAACCTGGACAACGTGAACTCCAGCACCAAGGATTCCGGCATAAGCGCCAGGTTTGAGCATGAGGGAAGCGCCACCTACATGCCTCCGGCCAGCTTCACCAGTCCCTCCAGCGGCACAGTGGCAAAGCCTTCGGGACCCCTGGGACTGCAGAACATTATTTTCCAGAAGACCGGCAAGGAAACCGGGATACGGTTCAACGACAAATACCCCAACGCCGAGGTGAAGGTAGAAGTAATCTATACCTACCTGGACCAATTCAGGCTTATTCAAAAAATCCAGATACCTTCCCTTGAAATGCACCCCAACAGAGGGAAAAAAGGGGATACGGTATTCTTTGAAGCGCTTACCAATACCGGCCTGTCGGATTATGACGTCTTCTTCCTCAAGGAAATTGACGGAACGACGCCCTACAGCACTGCGCTGAGGGGCATAAACAAGACCTTTAAGCAGAATGTGGACGGGAAAGACGTCCTCACGGTAGATATACCCAATTCCACAGAACTTCAGGTGGGGAGCTACTATGTGGTATTGACCAACAAAACGGGGACCAATCCCCAGGCAGAGGTCAACCGGGAATTGATCCTGAGTGAAAAATTCAGCATCATCGACGCCACCAAGCAGACCAAGATCATCAGTGCCGAGCCCTCCTCCGGCCCGGATACCGGCTCAAAAACCACCATTTCGGGACAATTCTTCATCACCATGAACGTGGATGAATTCACACCGGGGACAGGCAGTACTGTCAGCGTGGAGAGTCCGGTAAATGATCCGGACGACAAAGAACTGAAAGTGACCTACGGACCTGGGAAATATAATGAGATGGAAATCAGCGGAGTTGAAAGAAGAATCCGCGTCTACGTGGGAAACAGGGCCACATATCTACCAGCCCTGTCCGATCCCGCAAAATATGACGTGCAGTACAGCAGCAACCTGGACAGGCTGGTGGTGCAGACCCCCCAGATCAATGACGCGGAAACCAATCCGGTAAAGGATGTGGTGGTGGAAACGGAGACCATCTTTACCAAGGCGGCATCGGCAGGCGGCGGAACCATTACAATTAAAGAGAGAGCCGAGCTGAAGGGCGGATATACCTTTATCCCCAGCAAGGTTACCCCTACCATCGACGATGCAACGCCGAACATTCTCCAGGTGACCCCCACCGGAACTCTCGGCGAGTATGGAATACCGGAGGACAGGATGGTGGCCATCCACGGGAAAAACCTCATGATCACCAAATTTGTAGACGGCAGCGGCACGCCGGTTGTCCGGTACCCCATCATTGAATTCGGAACGGAGCTCGTCCTGAACAAAAATACCGACAACTCGCTGGATGTGCGGGTGTTTGACGCCAGCGGCAAGGAGCTGGACGGCACCACCGGCAATGAGCTGGGCACAAAAATTCTGGTGACCATACCCAAAGGCAAGACCGTAACCAAGCTGGGAAAAGCCAACCTGGGAGTGGTCAATCCGGTGCGCAACTCCACGGATTTGGGCCTGGCGGCTTATAAGTACGACTATATCGAGTTTGTCTATCCCGACACCAATAAAAACCCCGTCATTACCAGTGTCAACCCCTCCACCGTCACCATCGACGGAGGGGAGACCATTACGATAGAGGGAAGCAATTTTGCCAGCGGCGTGAAGGTGTTCATCGACGGCGAAGAGGTAAAGAACATCACGCGGCAGGGAGACGGAAAAAAGATCACCTTTGTCTGCCCCAAGGGCAGGGAGGGAGAAACCCAG
>JAFADI010000003.1 GCA_023424965.1 Bacillota bacterium | reverse complement strand
CCGGCAAAAAAGGAGAATTGACCGGAAAGCAGTTCGATTTCACGCTTGTCCAGGAGTTTGATTTTGCCGTATTCCCCGTCATATCCCGGCTGGATTTCCACTTTGCCGCAGCGCAGCCTCCGGATGCCTTCCGCAATTAAGGGCCCGGCCTTATGCTCAATATCCCCAAAGGACGCCTCACGGAGGATGAAAAGCTCCGGTCCCAGGGCATGGATCAGATTGTCGTATTCTTTCTTAACCCTTATGCTGGCGGTGGTCAACCCCAGCGAAGAGGCAATCACCTCGTGAAGAGGCACAAGGCTTTCAAAATGCTTTGCGTTTGGGGGAATGAACCCTTCGCTGCGGTCTGCCAGCGCCTCAACCCGGTGCAGTACTCCCACAGTGAGCCTGCCGCCGCACACAGGACAGATGCCTGAGGCAGCCTGAGTATCCACAGGCTTCATGCATACCTTGCAGGTTCTGTGGCCATCGTAGTGGTATTTGCCTTCCTCGGGGAAAAATTCAATGGTACCGTAGAACTCCCTGGTATCCCGGTTCTGAAGCGCCCGCAATATCTGTGGATAGGAAAGGGCGGTGTCAAAAAGATTGGCTTCTCTTGCAAGGTTGGCCGGGGAATGGGCGTCGGAATTTGAAACCAGGGTGAACTTGTCCAGAGCGGAAAGGCGCCAGTTCATGGAGGGGTCCGAGGAAAGCCCCGTTTCAAGCGCGTAAATATGTTCCGTCAAATCCTCAAAGCATTCCGTAATATCGTCAAAGCCTGAATAGGCTCCAAACAGGGAAAAATGAGGCGTCCAGATATGGGCAGGGATAAATATGGCATCCGGGCACACGTCAAGGGTGATTTGCAGGAGGTCCCTGCTGTCAAGGCCCAAAATCGGCCGGCCGTCGGAATGCAGATTGCCGATGGCCTCAAGACGGCGCGACAGGGCTTCGGCGTCCTCAAGACGGGGAAGCAGGATCACATTGTGAACCTTCCGCACTTTTCCGTTCTTTTTGTAAATGGAACTTATTTCACTGGAAAGAATGAAACGGGGATTGAAATCCGCATTGGGAATAGCCTCCTCCCGGTGAAACTCTTTTTTTAGCACATATAGCCCATCTTCCGAAGGGACAAGCTTATCTTTCAGCTCCTCACGCCAGGCAGGATGGGTGAAATCTCCCGTACCGATCAGATCAAGCCCCTTCCGCCGCGCCCACAGTTCCAGGAGTTCGGGTATGCATTCCTTGCTCGTAGCTCTGGAATATTTTGAATGAATATGAAAATCAGCAATAAACATAAGGATACCTGTATTTTTATCAGTTTTGACTTATTATACTATAAAATCTCTTTTATTTGAAGAAGGAGGCTTGGGGAAAGATATTTTAAAAATGATCCAAATACCAGGAAAACAAAAAAACCTCCAGGCTGATATTGTTTTATATCACCCTGAAGGTCTGCACAAAACGACTTATTGACTGCAGGCTTTATTTCATAAATTTTATCATGGATATAAATCATGAATATAATATGTACTCTTTTTTCGTCAGTAGCGACTGGTCCGATCAGTTCTCGGTTTCTGAAGCAGCTGTCGTTGTATCTGTTTTTTGTTCAGCGGGTTTTTTGTCTTCTTTAGTTTGTGCCGGTTTGGTTTCAGCAGGTTTTGCAGCTTCCGCCGGTTTATTTTCAGCGGGTTTGGTTTCGGCAGGTTTTACAGCTGCAGGTTGTTCGGTTTTTGCCGGCTCCGTTTTTGCTGCGGGCTGTGCCGGTTTGGTTTCAGCAGGCTTTGCTGTTTCGGTTTTTGCCGGTTCAGCGGCTTTTGTTTCCTCAGTTTTTGCTGCTGCGGGCTGGGTATTTTGTGTTTCCGCCGCATCCGATTTGTTTTCAGTCGGTTGAGGGGCCGGGCTTTCTGGTGTTCCGGTAGCTTCCGATTTTTCCGGTTCCTGTTGTGTAGCTGCCGCCGGTGCTTTGGTATCATTTCCAGGATTGGTACCGCATCCTGACAACAAAGCGATTACTAAAAGCGTCGCTATAATAAATGACTTGGACTTCATTGAAATGCCCCCTATTTGAATAATATAATCTTTGTGATTATTGTAACACACTTATGGCAACAAATAAACTGAATTGTTATAAAAACGATTGACTTTTCATCTAGGTTACTTATAATATGGTGTATGAGGAATATTGTACCGTCTAGGGATTATTTCCTAGAATAAAAAAGGGGGAAAGTCAGGATGCTTAACAAGAACAAGGTTCAGAAGATTGTGATGGGGGGAGTGGCTGTAGCGGCCATTGCGGGTCTGCTCTTTACAAGCACTTTTGCTGAAACAGTGGAACAAACAATCAAGGTCGCCTATAACAATATCAAGATTGTCATAGGTGGAAAACAAATTACTCCTACCGACGCCAACGGTAATGCAGTGCAACCATTTATATCCAATGGAACTACATATTTACCGCTGAGAGCAGTGGCAAAAGCATTAAATAAGAATGTAATCTGGAATGGAACAACGGGCACCATTTACTTAAACGATGCAAGTTATAAGGATGGCACCTATAAGGCTTCCTATGACAAGCTGGATTCCCACGGGTGGAAAGCTTTCGTAGAACTTACCGTCAAGGCGAATGAAATCACAGCCGCTAAATTTGATTATACAAACAAAGACGGCAATCTGAAGACGAAGGACGAAGCCTATGAAACCAGTATGAAGGCCAAAAGCGGAACCGGCCCTCAGGAGTACACCGTCAAGCTTTCCCAGGACCTCCTGAACAAACAGGATATAGCAGCAGTAGATACCGTTACAGGTGCTACAAGCGGCTCCGTTGAATTTAAGGAATTGGTGGCAGCAGCGCTGGCCAAGGCAGTAAGCGGCGATACAACCGAAGCAATCGTTACTCTCGTTGAAGAAGAAGCTGCAAGCTATAAGGACGGCACATACAAGGCTACCTTCGACAAGATTGACAGCCATGGCTGGAATGCTCAGGTTGAACTTACAATTAAAGATAATGCCATTACTTTCTGCACCTTTGACTATGTAGACAAAGACGGCAACTTCAAGAGCAGAAATGCGGATTACAATGTTTCCATGAAGGCTAAATCAGGCACCAATCCTCAGGTTTATGTGGTCCAGCTTGCTGAAGACCTTCTGAAGAAGCAGAGTGTAGCAAAAGTAGATGCCATTACCGGTGCTACTCACTCTTCGGCAAACTTCAAGGAATTGGCAGAAGCCGCTTTGGAGCATGCTAAAACAGGAGACCAGACAGCAGTTGTTCTGCCGCAAAAGGATTAAAACTCACAATAAATAAAGATGGGGTAATCTGAAATTTCAACTTTCAGGTTACCCTTTTTTGCGGGCTTTTAGCCTGTTGAACCCACGGCCTGTTTACCGGTCAAGGTAAGAGTGACGCTACAAGGTGAAGTTATCGTTAAAGTTTTGGGCCTGAAACACTTTTGATACATAGAGTTTGCCGCCGGTGTTGATATCCGCATAAAACACTTCGCTGAAGTCATGAATTCCGGCCTGTTGGAGCTGTGAAGCAAGCCACTGCCTGTCCCGATTGAGCTGTTCCAGATTGCCGTCATAGACCTTCCCATCCATAATGAGGGGGATGGACAGGCCTTTTGCAGAAGCGTTGATATTCATATCGGATGGAGTCAAGGGCGAAAACTGTGCTTTCTTGAGAACGCTGATAGTTCCGCTGCTTTCTACAACGGCGAATTCAACCTCGTTTAAGTCGAATACGTCCTTTTCCCGTAACGCCATCAGCACATTTTCTATGGAATATTTCAGCCTTTCCATGTTGGACTTGATAAATTGGCCGTTCTGGATAATCACCGTTGGGCCGAAGGTGATTTTGCGCGCGATTTTTTTATTGTTTATCAATAGGCGGCTTACAAAATACTGCAGAACAACGATGAGCAGGACCGAAAATAATGTGGGGAGATGCGGGATCTCGGGCTCCGAAATATCCGCACCGATGACGCTTCCGATGACGATGACGGACAAAAAGTCATAGATGGGAAGCTCGGCAATTTTGCGCCTGCCGGTTTTTAAAGTCAAAAACAGTATCAATGCCATCACCGAAACAATCCGGAAAGTGATGATTAAATAGGTCATTTCTGTTTACCCCTGCGTTTTTTTATTATTATTGACAATTATCCGGGAATTCAGTCCCGTAACGCTTCCGCCGGATTTCCCTGCCGCTTGCGACATTGCGTTTGTGGGCCGGACTGGATATAATCAGAGTTGATTGGGAGAGGGGACTGAAACGATGGGTGATTACATAAGTGTGGGAGTGGACGGCTGCAAGGGGGAGTGGATTGCCGTGGCAATTTCCGGTGAAGCCTTTGAGGTAGGCAAATACAAAACCATTGATGAGATATGTGACAAATATCCTGCCGCAGATGCTTTGCTCATCGACATTCCCATCGGACTTCCCGAGAGCAGGGATGAATTCTTAAAACGGCCGGACAATGAGCTGAGAGCAAGGCTGGGCAAGAAATCCTCCAGCGTTTTCAACACACCCTTCAGGCAGATTGTCCATGCGCCGGATACCCGGAGGGCGTGGGAATTGAACAGGGAACTGGGCGCGAGGCAAACTCCCGTAAGCATGGCACTGTGCAAAGCCATAAAGCAGGTGGACAACTTCCTCCAGGAGCACCCCCGGTGGAAAAACAGATTGCTGGAAAGTCATCCCGAATACTGCTTCTATTTATTGAACGGACAAAACTCCCTCGATGACAGCAAGCTGAAAGAGGGAGGGATTGAAAGCCGGCTTGGCATTCTGAAGGGCTATTTTCCGGATTCTCAGAAAGTGGTCGATGCATACCTGAAGCAAAATAGGTTCAGAAAGAAAACGGACGATGTGGTGGATGCGCTCTGCCTTTCTATTGCCGGGAGGTTGGGGCTGGAATGGGGTTTTAAAACCATACCCCACACTCCTTGCCAGGACAGAACGGGGTTGAACATGCAGATAACGGTGTTTAATAAAATATAACGCAAAAAAGGGACTGCTGCAGCCCCTTTTTAGTGCACATCCTGGCATCGGAAACAAAGTTCCTTGCCCTATTTCAAGTAAATGATGCTGCTGTTGTAGTTTCTTCCATCCAGCTCCGTAACGGCAATTTTTTTACCGGAGGGGCTCCAGCTGACTCCGGCATCTCCTGTATTCACCGCAATTTGCGTGGACTTGCCGGTTAACAGGTCGTACAGGTAGAGGCCGCTGCTGGTGGCGCCATTGACGACGGACTGGAGCCGGTAGGCGATCAGACGCTGGTCGGGAGACCAGGAAGCTCCCGTTACCTCCGTGCCCTCTGCGAGGGTCTTCGAGATATTTCCCTCGGCATCAGCAAGGACAAGCCTTCGTGTGGATCCCAGCCTTTGAGAAACCAGCATCTGCTTTCCATCGGGTGAGGGGGTGATTCCATCCGCATTTTCCACCTTCAGATTCTTTTTTCCCCCCGTTGCCGGATTCAGCACATAGAGCTGGAAGGAAGGGACCTCCGTTATATAATAGATTTTATCCTGTATTTTCCGCACCGTGAACAATTGCTCCTCCTGGAGCCCGGCAACCCGCGTGATCTTCCTGGACGTGTCGGCCATATAAGCCCCTCCGGCATAGGAAGCACCGATCACATTTTGGGCGTCGGCCCACTCGGCCGTATAGGCGGTCCTGAGAATATCCCCGGCTACGGGGGATTTTTCCCCACCGTCCAGGCTCATCAGGTAATGGGCGGTATCTCCGATGGAATATTCGTAGTACAACAGGTGCTTTTTGTCGGGAGACAGGGTGGCTCCGCCGAGAAACATATTCTTTTGCGCTTTTACTGTTTTGTATTCTTTGGTATCCAGGTTGTACAGGTATAAGCTTCTGGGATAGAACTCCGCATTTTCCAAGAGGCTCATTTTTTCGAGCTCACGGTTTTCCTTTGCCAGAACGACGGTCTGTTCATCAAACCAGTCGGTAATTTCCATTCCCTCGTATTTATCAATTTTTTCGACGGAAACAGGGGGGGGTTCGACCCCGGTGTTTTCATTTTCAATGACGGTAATGGTTTTGCCCGGTTCTTTGATTACCGTTCTGTCCCCTTCCTGCGGGGTGCCGCAGGCGGTAAAAGTCAGTAGGACTGCCAGGACTGCTGCGATTCTTGCCGCGTTTATCTTTTTCATGTTGCATCGCCTCCTTAACTTTATCTTACCAGGGTTTTGTATCGGAAATATAACCGTATGTTTCAAAATTGTAAACTTATTTGTCTTTTTCATAGGAGGGGAAGCACAAGTGGAAGGTTGAGCCTGAAGGGCCGGTTTCAACCAATGCAACCGTTCCTCCTTGCTTTTCCACAAGTTTTTTGACGAGGGACAGGCCCAAGCCGGCACCGCCGCTCTGCCGGGAACGGTTTTTGTCCACGGTGTAAAAGGGCTCAAAGATTTTAGATTCGGCCTCCGCCGGCATACCGATGCCGGTATCGCTGATTTCAACAAATACGCTGGAGCCTACCGCATAATTTTTTATTCGAATGCTGCCCCGGGCCTTGTTGTATTTGATGGCATTGTCCAAAAGGTTGACAAGGATGATGACCATGTTTTCTTTGTCGGCCTGGATAAACGCCTCTGTGAGATGGGTCTCCAATTGAATTCCGAATTTCTCCATCTTTCCTTTCAGGCTGCTGCAAACCTGGAGGATGATCTGCCGTACGTCGATTTTTTCCAGGGTGTATTCAAAATCATATTTTTCCAGGGCAGACAGTTGCAAAACCTTGTCCACCATCTCATACAACCGCTCGGTCTCCCGCTTGATATTGACCCTTGCCGTTTCCCGCAGTTCCGCATCATCGGGATACATTTCCAGAAGGTCGATATAGGCTTTGACGGAGGTCAGCGGTGTTTTGAATTCATGGGTAACATTTCCGATAAACTGCTTCTGCTGTTTTTCCAGTTGAGAAAGCTTGGCAACCGCCAATGTAAGCTTTTGCTGCTCGGCCTGCATATCCCCGATGGTTTTTACGATCTGCCTGCTCATGTCGTAAATTCCTTCCCCCAGCTTTCCCAGTTCGTCTCTCCGGCGCGGGATCTCTATCTCGTATTGGCCCAGCCGGATCCGGTCGGCCATATTCTTCAGCTTTAAAATCCCGTTGGCAAAGGAATTGAAATAAAAATATCCCAGCATGAAGCTGAGAATGAAAACACCGGCACCGATATAAACAAAGAGCGTGCGGATGTAATGATAGAATTCAAGATTTCTCGCCAGCGAATAATAAAGTTGCACCACGCCTACCTGTTCGCTGCCTACCGTTAATGGCGCCAGGTAATAAAGGGAGTCCCCCTCCACCTGATAGGCAATTTTATTTTGCAGCGCAAAAGAAAGGGTTTTTTCCACACTGCCGGTTTCGCTTTTGGCCACCGATTCCCCAATTTTCTTTCCGTTTTTGTCGTACAGCACGGTCAACTGCCCGATGACCCTGCCCAATTGCTCTGCCAGCTTGTTTCCCCCGGAGGTTAAAAAGCTTTCGGGCATCACCGAGGATTCACCAAGACTCAACTGGATGAAATACAAATTCGCCGTCCTGGCCTGCTGTGCTAAAAAAGCTTCATACTGCACCTGTTGATCCTTTTTTATCCCATCCAGCACCAGGATGCTTAATATTGCCACCGTGAGCAGCAAAAGCGCCGCCAGGAAAACACTGAATTTGATTTTTATGCTTATTCTCATATCCGCCGCCACCATTCCATTACCCGCCGGAAGCTTTATAGCCCACTCCGTGTATCGTCTGCAGGATATCGTGAAGACCGGGGCCCAGTTTTTTTCTCACCCGCTGGATGTGTATATCCACCGTCCGGGTACCGCCGATATATTCCATACCCCATATGGAGTCCAAAAGCTGGTCCCTTGAATAAACCCGTTCAGGGTTGGCGGCCAGAAGTGCCAGCAGGTCAAATTCCTTGGGCGTCAGGTCCAGCACCTGCTCACCGGCAACGGCCTTTCTCTGCTGCAAATTGAGCGTCAGTCCCTTTATACGGACTTCAGCCTGTACCTGTTCTCCCGCTTTCATCTGCAAGCGCCTTAGCAGGGATTTGAGCCGTGCAAGCAGTTCCCGCATATCAAAGGGCTTGGTGATATAGTCGTCCGCCCCCAATTCCAGGCCCAGCACTTTGTTTACGATATCCTCCTTCGCCGTCAGCATGATGATGCCCACCGGCGTCTTGTTTTCCAGCTTTTTCAGCACTTCGTAGCCATCTATGCCCGGCAGCATGACATCAAGAATCATTGCGTCGGGTTTAAACAGGTCAAATTTCTTTAAAGCTTCTTCCCCGTCATAAGCAGCTTCTACCGTGAAGCCCTCTCTCCTCAAGGCGTATGCCATTGCGTCGGCGATGCTCTTTTCATCATCTACCACCAGTATTTTTTGATTCATCACGTCACCTTTAGCGGTTTGATTTTTCTATTCAATCCAATAGTATCACAATTTTTTGTAATGTTATAGCTTTGCCGGGCCGGAATCATCCAGAATACAAGGTTCACTGCGGCAATAATCAGATAATATTGGGGGTTGCCCCATCTCCACTGCAGAAATCCCCAATCCGATGAAAACGATATTGACCATGAATATGTAAAAGTAGTTATGATAAACAAAAGAACCTCTTTACAAGATCTGCAGCTTAATGGCCTGCTTCCAGTATAGAATACGCAGGAAGTTTAAAAACGTCTGTTATATGATTTCCAAGCATTCCGGCATGGGGAGGCTGTTGCAGATTTCCTTTTCATAATTCAATTGACAAACATATTTTTCCGTGTTAGAATCAAATCGTGAGAAAGAGGTAATACCACCTTACCGTGATTGGACAACAGTTAGTTACGTTCCGTCGAGAGCATAAAAATAATTTTCATGAAATTCAAGCCCAAAAATGAAGCAATATGAACACATATAGATCAATAATATTACATATTTTCAATATAAGTGGTAATGCCACATTACCAATATGCCGAACACTCTGACAGAATACATGGGAAAGCGAGCTTTAAAGGGAATTGTACTGGTTCCATATGAGCTTGAATGTGGGCCCGATACGAAAACGTTTTCGCGAAAGCGCTTTCGTATTCAATCCCCGTAACAGAATGTTCGAAAACTGTCAAAAAGGATTGAAAGCAGGCCTTGCCGGGCATTAACACATAACGTGGAGGTGAATCAATGTCAAATATCAATGATGTTGCCAGAGAAGCCAAAGTGTCGATTACAACGGTATCGAGATACCTCAATGACTCCTATCCCGTAAAAGAAAAGACAAGGAAAACCATCGAAGCCGCTATAAAAAAATTGAATTTCAAGCCCAACGCCATCGCCAGGGGCCTGGTAAATAAGAAAACCGATACCATCGGAATCATTGTACCCTTCATTACAAATTTGTTTTTTTCCGAAGTGATTGAGGGCATTGCCAATCAATGCAAGCTGAAGGGCTATAACATTATTATTGCCAACAGCGAAGGCAAAGGGGCAGAAGAGAAAAAAATCATTGAAAACTATATTGCAAGACAGGTTGACGGCATTGTAATCGTGACGCCGAACATAGAGAGCTTACCGGTAAGCTATTATGAAGAAATAAACGGCACGGTGCCTTTGCTGATCGTAAACAAGCATTTTCAGAATGACAGGATTGCTTTTGTATATAACAACGAAGAGGACGGTGCCTTTAAGGCCACGGAATACCTGATGAGCCTGGGGCACAGAAATATCCTGTTCATTAGCGGTGCCAGAAACAGCTACAGCAGCATGGTGAAAATCGAAGGCTTTAACAAAGCACTTAAAGCCGGGAAGCTAATTGAGGGTGACGCTGCGGAGGGCGACGTACTGGAGAGCAACTACACCAGTGAAAGCACCTTTGACCTGGTAAAGAAGAACATGGACCGGATAAAAAAATACAGCGCAATTTTTTGTGCCAACGATATCATGGCAATCGGCGCAATAAAGGCCATACGGTCCGAAGGCTTCCTTGTCCCAAAAGACTTCTCCGTGATTGGCTATGACAATATAAGCATCGGGGCCCTTTATGAGCCCGGCATTACAACGGTATCGCAAAACATCGGCTCCCTGGGTGAGACTTCAGGCAGAACCATCCTGGGCCTTGTAGAAAAGAAAGAGGTTCCAAGAATTCAAGTGCTTGCAACAGAACTGGTTACAAGGGATTCATGTGCGGAATTAAAGGAGTGGAAAACCTTTAATAATACAAACCAAATAAGGGGAGGAAAACTTTTATGAAGAAAAGAGTTATCAGCGCTTTAATGGTATTTGCCGTGGTTATGCAAATATTGTTGGCAGGATGTGGTAAAGCGGATGTGCCCAAAGCGGAAGCGCCGAAAGCAGAGACAAAGCAGGAGGCCAAGACGGAGGCGAAGGCAGAGCCGGTGACCATTGATTTCACCTACTGGGCAAGCGCAGGTGCGGAGAGTGAAGCTTTTGACGGTCTTGTACAGCAGTTCGAAGAGAAAAATCCGGGAATTAAAGTCAACAAGCAGGGCGGAGATTTCAAAGATTTTTACACCAAGCTTGAGACAAGAATTGCGGCAAACAACGCCCCTGACGCAACAAGAATACAATACCAGCAAATCGGCAGATATTCCAGCAACGGCGTCCTGCTTGATATTACGCAGAAATTGCCTGCGGATTATGGAAAAGACTTTATTCCATCTGTCTGGAAAGCGGTATCCTATAAAAATGCCATCTATGCGCTACCTCAACATACAGACACCCTGGCGGTTTTCTACAACAAGGATTACTTTGAGAAGCTGGGAATCAAGGCGCCGGATAAGCTCGAAGACGCCTGGACCTGGAACCAGTTCCTGGATATCGCGAAGCAGTTAAAAGAAAAAGCAGGAGCAAAATATGGATTTTCATTCAACTGGACCAAAAGCAACAGCTATAGATGGCTGCCCCTGCTCTACCAGAAGGGCGGAGCGCTTCTCACGGACGATCTGAGCAAGTCGGCCATTAACAGTCCCGAAGCATTGGAAACGCTTAAAATGACACAGAGCTTTGTAAAAGATAATCTGATTCCCGCAGGAACCAGTGTCAAAGGTACCGAAGATATCAACAACCTGTTCTCAACGGGAACGACAGGTATGGTAATCACAGGAAACTGGATGGCATCCAACTTTGAGAAGAACATGAAAAACTATAAGTTCGGTGCAACATATATGCCAAAAGACAAGGAAGCAGCTTCAGACATGGGAGGAAACGCCCTGGGAATACTTAAAAAGGCCAAGAATCCGGAAGCGGCGCTTACATTTGTACAATACATGGTCTCGGAAGAAAGCATGAAAACATTTGTGGAAAAAGGCTTCTTCCTTCCTGTAAGGAAAACCCTTACAGCCGATAAACTCAATTACTCCGCCGATCCGCAATTAATGAAAGTATTCGTCGACCAGGCCACCACAATTCCTGAAGACATGGCCCAGGCTGTTACTTCGCCGGCAATGAGCAAAATCAACCAGGTACTCACCGAGGAACTGGAGCAGCTGCTTACACAGGGAAAAGCTCCCGAAGCGGTGATGAAGTCATTGGATGAGGGAATAAACAAAGCCTTGAAGGAATAAGCCCGTGCGACACCGGGGATTGCGGAGATCTGCAATCCCCGGGTCGGAATATACGATGGAAGGATGGGGGGCCTGCACAATGCAGCTTGCAGAGAAAGCCAGCAATACGGTCAGATTTAATAAGCACAAATTTATTCCTTACCTGTTTATATCCCCGAGCATGATCCTGTTCATAACTTTTATGATTATCCCCATTATTTTTACTTTTTATATCAGCCTGACCAAGTGGAGCCTTATAAGTACGCCGCAATTCACCGGGCTTGACAATTATATCAAGCTGTTCGCGGATAGGGAATTTGGGATTGTGCTGCTGAACACCATTTACTATACCGTGGCAACCGTACCGCTGGGCATGGGACTCGGCCTTATCGGGGCGTTGATGCTGAACCGGAAAATCTTTTTGAGGAATGCCCTACGAGGGATATTCTACATCCCCGCGGTTGTTTCGCTGGTTGCGGCAGGGCTGGTATGGCAGTGGATTTTAAGTACCGATTACGGCATACTGAATTACCTCCTCGGTTTGGTCGGTATCGGACCGCAAATGTGGCTTACGAGCAATGCGCTGTCCATGCCTTCGGTAATTCTGGCCACCATCTGGGTAAGGGCAGGATACTGTATGGTCATCTATTTGGCCGGAATGCAGAGCATACCCAATGAGTACTATGAAGCCGCCGACATCGATGGAGCGGGGGACTTCAGAAAATTCCGCTACATCACCTGGCCCCTGCTCCGGTCGACAACGGTATTTTTGCTTGTAATATCCATTATTTACGGATTTATGGCCTTTGACCTTTTCGTTATCATGACAGGCGGAGGACCGGGCTTATCCAGTACGGTAATGGTGCATTACATCTACAAGCAGGCTTTCAGCGTAGGTGAAATGGGCTATGCTTCCGCGGTGGGCGTCGTAATGTTCTTGATCGTTTTTGTGATGACGATATTGCAGCTGAGAGGAGAGGAACAGTAGTGGAAAGAAAAGAAATTTTAAAAGATAGAATTTCATTTGTCATTTTGATCTTTGCAGCTGTAATCACGCTATTTCCGTTTTTCTGGATGCTGTCGACAGCCCTCAAGCCTTCGGATGAACTGTTTTCAAAGGTGCCCGTGCTTTTTCCCGCACATCCGGTATGGCAGAACTTCGTAACCGCGTTCACCCTGGCTCCCTTTGAGCGATTCTTTTTCAACAGCGGGGTGGTGGCCGTTTCATCGGTTGTCCTGACGGTTTCCATCAATCTTCTGGCGGGATACACCTTTTCCAAATTCAGGTTTAAAGGCAGAAAAGTAATGTTTGTGATGGTGATTTCAACCTTGATGATTCCAATGCAGATCATCATGGTCCCCAATTTTATCATCGTCTCCACCCTGGGCTGGCTCAACAGCTATACGGGACTTATCGTGCCTAGAGCCGCCGAAGCCTTCGGAATATTTCTGGCCAAGCAGTTTATGGATGATATCCCTTTTGAACTGATCGAAGCGGCAAGAATTGACGGGCAAAGCGAATTCAAAATATTTACCCACATTGTTCTACCCAACTGCAAGCCGCTGATTGCCGTCTTATCAATCTTTACCTTCATGTGGCGGTGGAATGATTTTATCTGGCCTTTTATCATTGTAAGCGACAAGGAAATGTATACCGTTCAATTAGGCATATTCAGCTTTATCGGACAATTTTTTATCGAATGGAATTCACTGATGGCAATGGCGCTTATGGCAATAATTCCCATGCTGATCATATTCCTGGCATTCCAGAAGTTTATTGTACAGGGAATAGCGACAACAGGATTAAAATAACATACATAATGGAGGTAACCCATGCCGAAAGTAACATTTATCGGAGCAGGAAGCGTAATCTTCGCAAAACAGGTAATGGCGGACATTTTGTCCTTTAATGAATTGCAGGATATCACATTCAGCCTTATGGATATCGATGTAGAAAGGTTGAGAATTGCAGGACTGATGGCAAAGCAGTTCTCGGAGAAAAACGGAGGAAAAGCCGTTGTCCGGACCACCACCGACAGGCGGGAAGCTTTGAAAGGCGCCGACTATGTAATCCATGCCATCCAGGTGGGAGGGCATGAAGCCACACTCCTGGATTTCGATATCCCGAGAAAGTACGGGTTAAAGCAAACCATTGCGGATACCCTGGGGGTTGGGGGAGTATTCCGGGGGCTGAGGACCATACCACCGCTGCTTGACCTCTTAAGGGATATGGAAGAAATTTGCCCCAACGCTTATCTGCTTAATTATTCCAACCCGATGGCCATATTATCGCTTGCCGCTGTGAAAAGCTCGGGGATAAAGTATGTAGGACTTTGCCACAGTGTACAGCAGACGTCGGAAAAACTGGCGGAGTACCTTGGGCTGCCCTATAAAGAAGTGAATTTTTTCGTGGCGGGCATAAACCACATGGCGTGGTTTCTGAGATTTGAACACAAAGGAAGAGACTTATACCCCGACCTGTTCAAATGCCTGGACAAGGCGGAAGCTTACAATGACAACAAGGTGCGGTTTGAAATCATGCGGCGCTTCGGCTATTTCGTCACTGAATCCAGCGAACACATGGCGGAATATGTACCCTATTTCATAAAAACAGAAGAACTCATCGGCAAATATGACATACCGATTGATGAATATGTACGGAGAAGCGTAAGGAATCTGGGAAGATTTGAAGAAACAAAAGCCGTGCTGGAAAGCGGGAAGGATATCGAAGCAAAATTAAGCCATGAATATGCGGCATATATTATCCATTCCCTTGAAACGGGATATGAACGTTCCTTTAATGGAAATGTCCTCAATACAGGTTTGATAGAAAACCTCCCGGCAGACAGCTGCGTGGAAGTACCCTGCCTCGTTAACAGGAATGGTTTCCAGCCGGTGTCCGTGGGAAAGCTTCCTTCGCAATTGGCAGCCCTCAACCAGACCAACATCAATGTGCAGCAGCTGGCGGTGGAAGGAGCGCTGAAAGGCAAAAAGGAATACATTCATCACGCGGTGATGCTGGATCCTCATACCTCCTCTGTGCTGACCCTGGATGAGATATGGAACATGGTGAACGAGCTCTTTGAGGCACATGCCCATCTCTTGCCGGACTTTAAATAGGATTTCCGGAAATATAAACAGCGCCGGTCATCCGTGCAGGTATAGAAAGCACGTCAGAACACTCTTACTCGCAGTGTGGCATGAATAGAATGGGAATGAATTATGGTATTACCACCTTACCAATACCTTGACAAATGCCGAACTTAATGTTAATATGTGGTTATCAAACCTAAGTATTTACTATAGGAATTTATTATTGCTTGCATTGATAGATTAAAGGTTGAAAAAATGATCTGTCGGTGGAACGGGGAGCTTGCTTGTGGAAGACGTCAATATCGTAATCAACAGGAACAACGTTGTGGATCAGATCGTGGATTATATCCAGGAGCGTGTAATCAGGGGAGAACTCAAAGGCGGAGACCGGCTTCCCAGTGAAAGAAGCCTTTCGGAGACACTGGGAGTCAGCCGTATTCCTGTGAGGGAAGCCATAAGGTCCCTGCGCCAGCTTGGGATTGTAGAGACAAAACATGGCCAGGGTACATTTATCAGAGAAGCCAACAACAGTTTTTTGACCAGAAAACTGGCAACATATATGTATTCAAATGAAACCTCGATATTTGAAGTATTGCAATTCAGAGGAATTCTAGAGGCCGAATGTGCAAGGCTGGCGGCAGTCAATGCGTCCGAAGAAGAGCTTGAGAATATAAAGAAGTATAAGATCAAATCGGAAGAAGCGGAAGCTTCCTTGAGAACAGGCCGGTATGATGAGTTCAGCGATATGGATTACAATTTTCACAAAGAAATTGTAAAGGCTTCGCACAATTCCTTGTTTTTAAATCTTTTCGAGGCAATTCATAAGACGCTTCAAATACACCAGGTATGGAGCCTGAGCCAAAGCGATCAGAAATATGATTATATCGAGTACCACAACTCGCTGCTGAAGGCGATCGAAGAGAAAAAGCCCGATGAGGCCTATACTTGCATGAAAAATCATCTTGGGAAAGTATGGGAATTGATGAAAAAAAGCAATTGATATAAGCTGTGGGCATTACCGGTCAGGTGGGGAATCGACCGGGCTTATGGCAATTGTGTCATTGCTGTGACAGATGATAGTGTCTTATTATAAATGCAATTAAACTGGTAATACCACATTACCACATTACCAGATAAGTGGAGGGGATCTTCTTGAAAACAGCCATTGAAAATGCAAAAAAAGATTTGGTGAAAGCTGCAACAAACGTCTATCAATCCGGCATCCAGACGGGAAACGGAGGCAATATCAGTGTCCGGGTGGCAGGGTACGACTGTATGGCCATAAAAGCCAGCGGAGTGTCCTTTATTGAATGCAATGAAGATAACACCGTTATCGTTGATTTTGACGGAAAAGTGATTGAAGGGAACCGGAAGCCTTCACAGGAGTTCGTGCTGCACGCCTCCCTTTATAAGAAGTATGAAAGCATCGGCGGGATCGTACATACCCATTCACCGTATGCCATCACCTGGACCTTTACCCAAAGAGACCTTCCTGTGCTTACCCGGCATGCAAAACTGAAGCTGAAATATGACATCCCCAATTTACCTTTTGATTCACCCACCATTCCGGAGGAAGGAATGCAGGAAATATACAGGGTGATTGACGAGAGAAAAGGCCTGGAAGCGTTCCTCCTGGAGGGCCACGGCATCGTCGCCCTCGGGAAAAATGGCTTTGCGGCAGGGCAGACGGCTCAACTTATCGAGGAAACCGCAAAAATCGCATACCTTAATGAACTGCTAAAAAAATAAAGGATATAAGGGGTCTCAGACATGACAAATGAAAGCTTGTACTGTTTGATGGAAAATATAAAGGATGAGGACTACGCGATCGCCACGTATTTTATCGAGCTTGGCAGCGGCGAAAGCATCATGAAAAAAGCTGCCGCCTTTGCCGTCGGACAGACCCTTGGAACCTGGGCTCCTGTTCCGGGGATCGATGATGCCATGAGGCGCAGGCACATGGGGAAAGTGGTAAACATCTATGACATCCCCCCTTCCGACCTGGAATTTGTAAAAAGCGAGGAGAGGAAAGCCTATCTGATACAATTGGCATTTCCCACCGTTAATTTCGGCAGCCAGTTTCCCATGATGATGACGACACTTACCGGCAACGATGCCTCCACTTCCATCCAGACCAAGCTGGTTGACCTGCAGCTGCCGGAGAAATTCGTGAAGGGCTTTAAAGGCCCGAAGTACGGGATTGATGGGATACGCAAGCTTACCGGCATTGAAAAGAGGCCGCTGCTTCTCAATATGATCAAGCCCTGTACCGGAATCACTCCGGAGGTTGGAGCCAGAATTTTTTATGAGACCGCCCTGGGGGGAGTTGACATCATAAAAGACGATGAGCTTCTGGGCAATCCGGAATTCAGCAGGGTCCAGCAAAGGGTCAAGGAATACAAAAAGGCAGCGCAAAGCGCATATGAACAAACGGGACACAGAACGCTGTACACTGTAAATATTACAGACAGTATTTCAACGATGGTTTCCAATGCAAGAAATGCCGTGGACCTGGGTGCGGATGCCGTGATGGTCAATTATGCAGTAACGGGCTATGATGTTTTGAACTATGTTTCCGAAATGGTGGAGGTGCCCGTACTGGGGCATTATGCAGGCGCCGGGGTGTATTACGAGTCAGCACGCTCAGGAATCAGCTCCCACTTGATTACCGGTAAGTTTCCAAGGCTGGCGGGAGCGGACATGGTGATCATCAACACTCCCTATGGGAATTATCCTTTAAAACATCAGAAATATCTCAGCACGGTACAGCAGCTCACATTGCCGGTATTTGGACTGAAGCCGTCATTCCCGGCCGTGGGGGGAGGGGTCCATCCCGGAATGGTGGAGCAATTTGTCAAAGACCTGGGCCGGGATATTATTCTGGCGTCGGGAGGGGCTGTGCAGGGCCATCCGAAAGGAGCGGCGGCAGGAGCGGCGGCAATGCGGCAGGCCATTGATGCTGCAACAGAAGGTGTGGCGCTGGATGAAGCGGCAAAGAAACACGAAGACTTGCAATGTGCTTTAGACCTATGGGGTTACAAAAAAGTGTAGAGGTGTGTATATGAAAAAACCAATCTTCGGTTCGGGCTGGAAAATGTTTTTCAAAGACCAGGAGGCAATTGCCTATGCGGAAGTA
>JAFADI010000040.1 GCA_023424965.1 Bacillota bacterium | reverse complement strand
TATAGATCCTGGCCTTTCCTGCGATTCCGTCAATTCTTTCATCTGCGTGGGGCATCACACACCGGTCATACTCTATGCCTTCCGGCGTGGTAAGGTATCTCTGGCCCGCCACCTCCATAAAGTCTTCAGAAAACGGAATAGTGTGGGCCAGGTTGTACACATAGGTCTCAAGACCTCCGTTGTTCCCTGGAAAGACCTCAAAAACACACTCTCTGTCATCGACACTTGAATAAACCAGGTACCGGGTGATTTTCCTGTCTCCATAGTCAAACTCAATGAGCTTTTTAAACCTGTACATCCCCGTATCCGCCAGCTCTCCCACATTAAATTCGATCACGGAGCTGGGCGTTGCCTTCAGCGGGTTTGACACCTTGGTTATGACATCGTCGTTTTTATTAAAGTCAAACATGACCGTCCTCCTCCATCCTCATTCTCTTCCTAGTATATCCTGCTCTGGAAGGTTTTCTTGGGCTTCGGTTTGGAAACCTTGCGGAGTATGATGACCAGCACAACGCCCACACCCACCAGGATGATTACGGCAGCTACGGGATTTGTGGAAGGCGTGGAATACTTGTCTGTGTGATACACCTTGTCAATGTTTTTCTGCGTGTATTCGTCGGAGAACTGCAGGTCGGGGTCCACCTCCGGATCCACATAGCTCTCGTCCCTTACCACGCCCTGCTGCTCAAGGGCCTTTACCCTTTTTTCCATGTCCGCAAACTTGGATGCCTCAAAGTAGTCCCTGTAAGGGTAGATATCGTTCCAGTGATGGAACCAGAACATGTCGGATGCCCTCATCAGGAACCACATGTCCCACATGCCTACAAAGGCCGAGCCATAGGAAAGGGGCCCTCCGAAATACATGGGGTTTGCCGCCACGATGATGGGGCGCCTGTCGAACATGCTTATTCTCTGGGGTCTGGTCCTCATGGAATCTTCAAAGCCGGTCCTTTGATAGTTGTAATTCTTGCTGTAGGAAGTATTATATGCCTTTTGCTGTTCCGTATTGAGCTTTTGCTGGTAAGTCGTGTAGCTCCTGCCCGACGACTGCTTTTTGTAAGTGTCGTTCATAAAAGTGCTCTTTGCCGTAGAAGCAGAACTTCCGGAGGCTTTGGCCGTGGTATTGGACCCGGTGCCGGCTGTGGAAGTGCCCGTCCCGCCTGGAGCTTTGCTCTTGGAGGATGAAGCACTTGAGTTTGAATAGGAGCCCGGGACACTCCTTGAAGATGACCCGGTAAAGCCTCCACTGCTTTTGGAGGTGCTGGTGGTGCTTTTGGAGGAACCCCATGACGAACTCTTGGAGCTGCCTGCCGTGCTCTTCGAGCTCCCGGAAAAGCTCTTTGACGATCCCCCGAAGGACTTCTTGGAGGAGCCGGAAAAACCCCCGAAGCTTTTTGAAGATGAACGGGCTCCCGAAAAACCCTTTGCTTCAACAATCCCCACCTGCGAAAATAAAAAAACTGCAATCAATATAAAAATCGATATTTTTTGCTTCACTCTGCTACCCCCTTCGATCATCGGCGCGGAACTCCTTCCGCAGTAAAGCCGTAAATATCCTGTGCTTCGTAAATTCACATATTAATACGGCATAAAACACCTTTTGTCTCACACCTGTATAAAACTATATCACTACCGTGGTTTTATTTCGATGCTATTTTATGGATATCTCTCATGGATCACACAAAAACCTTTAACGCTTTATTGATAAAGCTTATGGTCATGGGCAGCGAAGGACCCTTTTCCCCGTCGACGCTGGTAGCGATCCCTTCATCCCCTTCAACGGTGCATTTTCTGGCTTTGAGCTTTATAACATTTCTGTCCTCGAGGGAATCGGGGCTCAACACCTTGAAGAACAGCGCCCCCAGATCGATATGAGAACATTCCTTCACCAGGAGGATGTCCATCAGGCCGTCCGATACATCCGCCTCCTTGATGACATTGGTAAAGCCTCCCACATCTTTTCCGTTAAGAACCACAAACAGCAGGATCTTTTCCTCAACGGTTTCTCCGTCGGCGGTCAGTTTTATATTGAAACCCTTTATATTGGCTACCTCTGTCAGAGCCTTCAGGTAATAGGCAAAGGGTCCGAAATTCCTCTTCAGCTCATGGTGCGTACTGTAGGACACATCCACAAAGAAGCCTCCCGCCAGCGTACCGATGAAGTAATCCCGCTCATTGATAAGTCCTACGTCCACACAGCGGACTTTTCCTTCCAGGATAATTTCGATGCAATCCTCCAGGGAACCGGGAATCTTTAAGCTTCTTGCAAAATCATTGCAGGTTCCCGCAGGAATTATTCCTACAGGCATGTCCAGCTTATTCCGCATGAGGATGTTTGAAACGAAATTGACCGTACCGTCTCCGCCGGAAACCACCACCTGTTCAAATTCCCCCGAGGCCAGCAGGCCGGGAAGCTGCTCGGAACCCTGAAAAGTGAGCCTGTAAGGCTGCAACAGAATTCCCCTGTCCTGGAATCTTCCCGTAATATAGTCCAGTTTTCCCGCGGTGCCCTGGTCCCCTGCCAGAGGGTTATAAAGTAAAAGAGCTCTTCTCATGGTTGAAATCCCTCTTTCCATCCAAAATCAATCACTACTTCATATACTCCTTGAACCTGCCGATGTCGAGCTGCATCAAAAACTGCCGGTAGGCGCTTTTTTCCTCCAGGGCATTTTTCAGGTTTTTTTCCGCCCTGCTCAAGGTCACGTCCGCCTTCCCCGAACCCGTCAGAACCAGCACCCTCTCTTCCTCGCCGTCAAGGATATAATCGATCTTGCCCAAAAACTTCAAATATTTCAGGGCCGCCTTTATGATACCTTCTTCAACGCCCATCCTTATTGCCAGATCTTCCAGGTATGCATAGCCCGAATCCCTCGTTATAGTATATTTCAATACTCCGAAAAAATTAAACAAAAAGCCTTTAAATGTATAGTCCGCCCCGATGGAGAAATTTATAACCACGCGGGCGGGATTGGCCAGCAGAATCACTTCCTTAAAAAGCCGGCTGTTCACCGGGGGAGAAAGAAACATCAGTGTTTCCGCCTTCCCGATGCCGTACCTGTCTTTCACCCCTTCAATGGTGCAAAGGGATTTCAGGCCCTCGTAAAATATTGACAGGTCTTTGTCTCTATATTGATGTAAAATGCTGTGGACCTCCATATTCCTCGCATCAACAAACTCCCCGCGGAAGACGGCGGGATATTTTCCGGCGGCCGGCAGCATATGCTCCACCGTAAGCTGAAGCTGGCTGTTTCCCCCGTAAGTACTTTTTTTGATGCTGTAGGCAATATCAAAGACCTTTCCTTCATGGTTTTTATCTTCCCCGAACCACTGCACCGCATGCACCGTTGAGCCTTTCTGCCCGGCGAGCACCATGATGTGGTGATTGTTTCCCGTTTTTCTGTCGCTGGCCGCCGCCACGGACCCGGTATAAAACAAAGGCCGCTCAAAGCCTTCTCCGTATGGGCCTGCCGCCGTCAGCCTGTCGTGAAGCTCGTCATTGATTTGCTCCAGGTCCAGCTCCAGGTCCGCATCAATGCGGCGCTGCTCTTTTATAAAATATTTCTTTTGCGCCAGCAGCTCAATCTCCCTGGTAAAAACGGGAAGGTCCTCCTTTTTCATTGAAAGCCCCGCCGCCGCCGCATGCCCGCCGAACTTAAGAAGCTTACCACTGCATTCCTTGATGAGCTCATATATATTGACTTCTTCAATGGACCTGGCGGAGCCCACAATGGTTTCCCCATCCTCCTTCAAAGACAGGAGGATTACAGGCTTATGATAGGTTTCACTTATCTTTCCGGCGGCAATCCCGATGATCCCGTGATGCCAGAACTGGTTATACAATACCAGTACCGCGTTGTTTTTCTTTCCAGCCTCCGCCATTTCCTCCGCCTGCTTTATGATCTCCTGCTGCAGCCTCTTTCTCTCCTTGTTCAGCCCGTCTATGGATTTTGCCAGAGGAAGGGCCAGGTTCATATCCTCCGAAAGGAACAGTTCAACGGGCAAACGGGCGGAATCCATTCTTCCTGCGGCATTGATCCTGGGTGCCAGCTGAAAGGCGATGTCCTCTTCATTTCCAAGCGTGGAGCCGGAGCCGATGACTGCAAACAGGGCTTTGAGCCCCGGCCGGCCGCTGCCGAACAGCCTGGGCAGGGCCTTTCTTAAAAGATACCTGGTTTCTCCCTCCAGTTTTACAACGTCGGCCACAAGGGCCATGGCCAGCATGTCAAGACACAGCTCTGCCTTTTCTCCACCGCCGAAATGCTTCAGCAGAGCAAGACTCAAGAAATAAGCCATGCCGCATCCGGGTATTTCTTTCGCTTTATGATCTTTTCCCAGAAACTTGGGGTTTAAAACGGCGTCGGCAGGCGGAAGCCGGTCCGGTGGGGTATGATGGTCCGTTATGACCACATCCATTCCAAGCTCCTTCGCCAGCTTGATCTCTTCAAAATTGGAAATGCCGCAGTCGCAGGTGATCACCAGCTTTACCCCTTTGTCCGCAAGGGCCTTCACCACTTCTCCATTCATCCCGTACCCTTCGGTAAACCGGTCGGGAACATGGTAAAGCAGATCCTGAGTGAATTCACCCAGGCACTGCACCAGTGTGACGGTGCTGGTAACTCCGTCTACGTCGTAATCTCCGTAGACCGCAATTTTTTTCTTTTCTTTTATGGCCAGGGTGATGATTTCCACCGCCCTGCCCATGTCCGGGAATTCCTCCGGCGTTGTGGGGATGTAACAACTGCTATCCAGCATCTGTTTTACCGTATCCGGATCCGTAAAGCCCCTGTTGTAAAATATCCTTGCGATAAGCTCGTCTCCGCCTGCGGCCTCCACCAATCCCCCCGGAAGCCTTTTATCCCTGTTGCGTATATTTATTTCAGTTCTCATAAAACCTCTTCCGAATGATCCCTTTTAAAACTTCTCTTCCACACTGTCCCATTCCAGACCTTCCAGCAGCTCATCATCCTCTTCCAGCAGCTTCAGGTCCACCCGGTCGTTGTTGCAGAACCAGTTGAACTCGCAATACCGGCAGTGCTTGCTGTATAAGGCCTTGTCAAAGCAAGCATAGTCATACTTCAAAATCCTGTCGGTCTTTTCCTCCAGAATCTCCCGGAACTTTTCATGAAGCTCCCGGCTATACCTTATAACCGCGAGCAGATGAGGCGGCTCCGGCTGCCAGTAGTGCATGGTGATGTGCTCGCATTCCGCCGGCTTGCCTGTCATCCTGGAGATTTGCTCCTTCAGGACAAACATATAGACAATGGTCTGGAGGCTTTCCGCATACCGTTTCTCGGTCCTGGAATTATTCCTGAGGCTCTTTCCTCCGTTTGTCTTCCAGTCCCATATTTCCACGGCGCCTTCCTTTATGATGACCAGATCGAAGTTAGCTTCAAGTTTGAGTCTTTCACTAACCATTCTTAACTTGTATTCCGGCAGATAAACATGAAAAGGCTCTTTGGGGAAGCAGCTTTCAAGATTTTCAATCCAGTCCTTCAGTTCTCCGTATTCTCCGTTCCCATCCTCCAGTCCCGTGGGGACGCCCATGAAATACCTGTGGGCCAGCAGATGGAAGTCGTTTCCCCTTTCCAGGCGCTTTTTGATGCTCTCCTCAGGAAAATTGTCCCATTTCAGGTTTTCCAGGTACCTCTTCCTGAACTTCAGGGGACAATGATCAAAGGTGGACAGGGATTGCTGGGTAAAGAGAAAATGGTCGGCAAATCTCAGGTCTTTTTGCATATGTACCTCTCTGTTCTGTGAAGACACTCCCCTGTCGAGGAATATCCCCCATCTTTAGGTTCCCTTCGGCGGATGCAGGCATCCCGGGCCCCTTCCTTATGCGAGGAACGGATTGTACTTTTTCCATTCCACGGCTCTCTGGTCGATGTACCGCTTCAGTTCAACCAGGTATCTTGATGCGGGAGTCTCATTTTTTCTGCCCTGGTTGGCATGAAAGCCCGACAGGAACAAATACTCCCGGGCCCGTGTGATTCCCACATAAAGCAGCCTGGCCTTTTCCGATATGGTTTCCAGCTTTGACGCCAGAACGGGGTCCGAGCCGGCTTTGCCGTCGATAATTCCTTCCAGTTCGGCCTTTACCAGTGCCTGGGGATTCCTGTACTCCTGCTTCAGAAACCAGTACTCACCAATGAATTTGTCATTGAGCAGGACAGGGAAATCCGCATAATTGAGGCCTGTGAGAAAGACCACATCCCATTCCAGCCCCTTTGACTTGTGAAAGGTGGACAGGGTGAGAACTCCCGGTTTGGGCTCATAGCCCTTGAGCTCCCACACCACGCTTGCAAAAAAGCTGAACATGTTCTTTGCGCTCAGCAGCTCATCGGCAAGCTTGCTCATGGTCCACATGGGGTCCTGGCTCATGAGGAACCTGACATCCCCCGCTATTTTCTGGGCGATTGCCCGTTCTTCCTTATTAAAATTCAGCTTTTCCGATATGTACAATATGAGCTTTTCAACCACCGTGACGGGAAATTCCAGCAATTCCCTCACCAGGTCCAGTTTGGTCATGAATTCCTTCCACACGGGAGATTTTATCAATTCCTCCGGCACCTTGTCCGTCTCAAGCTCTCCGCCCAGGGGGTAGAGGATTTTTTCGGCGGCGCTGTTTTTGAGCAGTTCAAAAAGCATTTCCCTGTGGCGCTTTCTTTCCTCCAGTTGGGCGTTGTTCTGCTCTCCAAAGACTCCCGGAGGGTTTTCGGGTATGAAGCATTCCCCCAGCATGGCCGTCAGCTTTTCCACCGATTCGGGGAGGGCGATAAAATCAATGATCCTTCCCAGAAGCCTTATGGTTTTGTTTCTTTCCTTGGAGGTATTGTCAAGCTGCTCATAAGGGATGTTCCTTTTTTCAAGCCTCTCGGCAAAATAGCCTATCCGCCAGGAAGTGGGAATGAGCACCGAAACCGTCTTCTCAGGGTACTTCTTCAGCATATGTGCAGCCTGGGCCATGACCGCTTCCGCTTCCTCCTCCCAGGAGGCAAACACCTTTGCCTTGATTCCATATTCCTCCGTCTCCGGATTCCGCCTTTCATCGTCCCTGCTCACCGGCTCGATGTATTGGGGCAGCAGGCTCTCCCTGCATTCTGACACCGGATGGCTCTCCCTCACATATTTCACAAAATAGTTTGCCAGGTCGATGATTTCCCTGGTATTCCTGCTGGACTGGGTGATGTTGTACACCGTGGTCTGGGGGAGTTCGCAAAAGGACTTGAAGAAGGTGAAGTCACTGCTTGTAAAGCTTCCGCATATGGCCTGGTTGCTGTCGCCCACGCGCAGCAGGTTGCCGTCGGCAATCAGTGTCAGTATTTCACTCTGTATCAGGTTGGAATCCTGGGCTTCATCCTCACACACAAAGGTAAACTTTTTCCTGTACTTGTCCAGAAGGGCTTTATCCTCCATCAGCATGCGCTTCGCATTGTAAAGCATGTCGTCAAAGTCCAGAAAACCGTTTATTTTAAGCCTTTTATCGTAGATTCCGTAGATGTCCGCCGCTATTTTCAGCAAAGACCCCTCGGCCATTTTACCGCACTTGTGTACAGCCTCCGCCGGTCCCAGCCCTCTTGCCTTGAAGTCTCTGATTGCACCCAGTACCACGTTGGAAAGCTTGTCCTCCCAATCCTCATAAGCCTTTGTGAGCCTTCCGGCGTTCAGCTGGCCTTCATCCACAAACTTTTGAAAATGGTCCCCGTTATATCTCTTCCACTCGTGAATGGCGGTGGATATGATGTGGGCCTTATTCACCTCATCAATGATGTTGAACTCCTCATCGGCAGCAATCATGTCCGGCTTTTCCTTTATGATCTGGAGGCATAAGCCGTGGATGGTGGATACAAAGTAATCCTTCCCGCCCTGTATCCCTCTTCTTTGAAGCTCCGAGGCGATCCGCTGCTTGAAGTTGTTTACAGCCGTATTCATATAAGTAACAATAAGAATTTTCCCGGGCTTGTGCAACCCCCCGGCAATCATCTCAACAGCCCAAAGGGACAGGCAGTGGGTTTTTCCCCCTCCCGGGATGGCGGGTACCGCGCAATAGCCGCCTCTATACTGCTCCACCAGCTCCTTCTGGCCCTTCCTTAAGCCCATGTCAAACCTCCAAAGGATAAAAGAGATATCATTATTTTATATAATGATACCTCTTTTCCTAAGCTTTTACAATGTCTGTTCCCTACCTTCCGAAACACTGGAAAGAGGTTATCTCCCTGAGGTCCATTCCAAAGTATACCCAGTTGAAGCCTGACCAGCGGAAGCCTGCCACCGACCTTCTGCCCACGAAGACAAGCCATGCCCAGAAAGGTCTGCCTCTTCTCGGCCAGATGTAAACGTACCTGAACAGGCAGCCTACGATGGCCCCCGGGTCCACGGCAAAGGCCCCCACCTGCTGCTGGGGTGCAAAGGCCGGTGGAGGTCCGGGGGGCATTTCTCCTCCGGAGGGGCCTCCCGGCGAAGGTGGTCCCGGAGGCGGTCCGAAAGGCGGCCCCGACGGTGGTCCGAAAGGTCCACCGGGTCCACCGGGAATGACAGGACCGCCCGGTCCGAAAACGCCTCCGGGTCCGAAAAAGCCCCCGGGTCCGAAGGGCTGTCTATAATAATCAAACCAATACACGATGCTCACTCCCATATTACTGTTTACTATAAAGTATGCTGTAAAAGTGCCAGGGGTTACCATAAATAATTATGGTAACCCCTTAAGAACCGCAACATACGCCGGGAGGAACTCAGTTGAGCATTATCCTTAAAATTTCAGTGTCGGTAGCCGCCATACCTTTGTTCGCCATATTTCCCACCATTGAAATGGTCTGCTCGATATCCTCCTTGAGAATACCCGTCCCCGGTTCATAAGATTTTCCTTCAACAGAAATCAGGTGGGCCATCAACGTAGCATCCAGGCTTGATGCAATTTTTGCCGCGCAGGACGGCTTCGCCCCGTCGCAGATGATGCCGGGAACATTGGCCAGGGTATTCACGATGGTCCTGCTGATTTCTTCAAGCCTTCCCCCGGCAAGGTAAGTAATGGCCGCACCCGCGGCACAAGCAGCGCAGACTGCTCCGCAGAAAGCCGAAAGCTTTCCTATTTTGGTTTTCTGGTGGATTGTCAGCAGATTGGACATAATAAGTCCCCGCAGCAGCTTTTCTTCTTCAATTCCGCTCTCCGCCGCATAGACAATGACCGGAACCGAAGCGGTAATTCCCTGGTTCCCGCTGCCGGAATTGGTAACCACAGGCATGACGCTTCCTCCCATCCTGGCCTCAGAGGCCGCGGCGGCGTATGCTTTGACTCTTGTCCACAGGCTGGCTCCCATTCCCTTCAGCAGCGTTTTTCCAATCCCCACCCCGTACTCGCCGCGCATTCCTTCCTTTGCTATCGCCATGTTGTAGTCAATCTGCCTTTGAAGCAGTTCTTTCACATCCTCAATGGGGGCGGTATCCGCAAAATCAACGATATCCCCCACGTTCAATATGCTGCGGTCGGTCACCGCCCCGGAATATCGGGAAGGATCGGTTATGTTTTCATAGATGGTGTCTTTGTTTCTGGTAATCCTGAAAATATTGGTGTGGGCATATTTTATTTCGGTGGTTGCCATATTTTCTCCTGCATAGAGGCGCACGATGATGTGCAGTACGGCATCGCTTTCAAGCTGCTTGACGGTGCAAAATTCCGTTTCTACCAGGCTGCTTATTTTATCCACGTCTTCCCGGGTTATGCTCGAAAGCACCTCCAGTTCCCTGTCTGCACTTCCGCCTGTAATACCGGCAAGCACACTGGCCTGTATTCCCTTCAACCCACCCGAATTGGGTACAACCGCCCCCATGGCATTTTTTATGATGTTTCCGCTGCATTCAATCAGGGCCCTTTCCGGAAAAACTCCCAGCACTTCCTTTGCTTTCGCCGCCGCAAAGGCGATGGCGATGGGCTCCGTACAGCCAATGGCCGTCACCAGCTCTTCTTTGAGTATGGAGACGTATTTTCTATACTTTTCACTGTTTGCATCCATTGCTTTACCATCCTTTTCTATGATAAAAGTTCGTCGAAATACTCCGTTAAGACGCCTTCATTCTCGAAACCGTTGGCGGATAAATTGGATTCAAAGGTGATGAGCCTTTCCCCGCACCTCTTCAGGATGGCCCTCATCAGTACCGCCACGTAGTGCTTCTGGTTGGTTTCCTCCAGTTCTTCCGTATATACCTCCCCCGCATTCCAGGTTTTTGTGAGCACATGGGCGTTGGTAAGCTCCTTGATGCTCCGCGGGGCCCAGTTTTTGCTGCTCAGGCTGGTAAGAAGAATCACCTTGCTTTTCAGCGAGCTTGCCAGAAAAGCCACCGGTGTGGTCAGGAGCACAAACTCCCCCTCCAGCTTTTCCTCGATCTCAAAGATGCTTTCCGCCGATTTTATCCCGCTTCTGACCATCCCCAGGTAATCCCTGCTGGCATTCTTCCTGTTGAACCTGGAAACCACGTCCACGAAGGTCTGCGCACTGTCAATAAGATTTCTGGCCTGGGAAACGTCCTCTTCCGTCACTTCATCGGAGATGAGTATTTCCAGGAACACCTTCTGCAAAAACTCATTGATGGGGAGGTTCTTTTCAGAGGCCCGGTAATCTTTAATCCAGCCTCTGATATATTCATACTTTTCAATATTGTAATAGCCGATGCGCTCAACCAGGCCGGGAAATTCCACATCGGGAAATTCCGCAAAAGGCCTCTGGCTGCATATCTCACCCGCAACCAGCGAACTTCGGACAGGGTCTATTTTTAAAACCATCCGGACCAGGGCTTTTACGTCATCCCTGTTGGGGAAAAATCCGTAGGAGGGATGGCAAAGCTGTGCCAGCGTGATAAGCGCCTGGGCAAAGGGATTGTCGATGATGCGGTTTTTTCTGGCCAGGTTCTTCAACTGGCAGCCCTGTTTTTCCAGGATTCTCCCGATGACAAACTCCGTCACCGGGTCCGCATAGGTGGAAAGAACGATGATGTCCGAGGGCCTGTATCCCTCATGGGTTATAAGGCTGCAGACCTTCTCCCCCACCGTCTCCAGCATCTCGCTCCGCAAGTCCACAGGCGCGTTTCTTTCCACACAGGTATTCTTTTGTATCTTACTGCCCTTCCGGTTCTCAATATTGTCAAAGAGCATGTCGGAAAACTCGTACATAAAATCGTTGCAGGTATGGGACTTCTCCAGGTCGATGGTCCTGCATCGGTCCTGGAACCGGGACTTCATATAGCCGTGGTTTCCTCCGAAGGCTTCTCCGTAGCCGCCTTCGTAATTATATCCCAGGCAGCAGGACTTGACACGGGGAAGCAGCATCTCGATAAAATCGACCTCTGTCGGCACACATTCCTCAATATTGTCCACAATCAGATGCTGCACCCTGTCAAAAAGCTGCTCCCTGTACAATTCATCTTTAAGCAGGCAGTTGTTGTACAGCTCGATGGCCATACCGAAGTCAAAAACTCCAAGCTTCAGGCATTTCTCCCGGTAGGCGGAGATGATGCTGTCGGAGTCCAGGAAAAGCTGCTTTTTGATGTCGTCCTTGTGTTCCAGCGAAGCATACAGCCTGTTTCCTATCTCACCGTAGGGAATATCCGAGGTGGCGGCTTTCACCAGGTTGGCCGTCAGGTCAATGGCAATCCGGTCGGTGTAGGAAGTGATCCCGGCAAATATGCCCCGGTTCTCCCGGTGGGCCTCAATGACCTTCGAGACCAGGAACTGGGCGGATTCAAAGGTGAGAAAGATGGGCTTTATACGCTTGTCCGCAATATCGGGACAGTTTTTAAAAATCAAGGGATAATAGGTCTTGATTTCTCCCTGTATGAAGCCATAGTAGGAGGTCCTCCAAACGGCTCCCGAGCTTTTCAGGACGGTATTCTTTCTCCAGTCCAGGGACTGGGTCCTGTTGAGCAGCAGGATGAGTATCTTTTCGCTGGGAATGCCCAGCTCACCCACCATATGCTTGTAGCGTTCAAGCAGAATGGTGGATTTGCCGCAGCCCGTGGGACCCCTGAGGATGATTTTTTCGTCGGTACGCTCCGATTCGATGATTTTTTTTTCTTTTCCCGTAAAAGCAAACAAATTTTCCGCACCTCCGAACAGTAATAATTCCATAGGGCAAGAATATTATACCATAAACACGAAAGGGTTTATGGTATTTTCGGAGGACAGTCCTCAACTTTTAATCCGCAATAAAGTTGCGAACCGTCCCAATAAAAAATGGCTTGATTATCTTTCATTTAAGTTGTAATATATTGTGAATACCATGATTTACAGCTTTAACGAAGGAGAGAAACATGAGCAGCAAGTTTGGAAAAGATCTTACCGTAGGAAACATCCCCAGGCATCTTTTGACCTTTTCGGTTCCGATGCTGATAGGAAACGCCCTTCAGGCAGGATACAGCATTATCAACACCATATGGGTCGGAAACATGATCGGAGAGGATGCCGTGGGCGCATCCGCGGTCAGCTTTCCCATCGTTTTCATTTTGATCGCCCTGGCTTCAGGCGTCACGCTTGCCACGACGATCCTTGTGTCCCAGTACTACGGGGCCAAGAACATGAAGATGGTGGAAAAGGTCGTTAACAACTCATTTTCATTAGCCCTGATCTTCGGAGCCCTTTTGACCGTCGGAGGAATTCTGTCAAGCGATTACCTGCTTAGACTGATGAATACGCCGGAAAGTATTTTTGAGCTGGCCTCCGGCTATCTTAAAATTTCACTTGCAGGTTTCATATTGATGTACTTCAGCTTCCTGATCGCCTCTATTTTGCGCGGTATCGGGGATACCATGACCCCGCTGGGCTTCATGTTCCTGGGAACGGTATTGAATGCCGTCCTTGACCCTATTTTCATCATCGGTATCGGCCCCATCCCCAAGCTGGGCCTGAACGGAGCTGCCTACGCCTCGCTCATCGCACAGGCCGTGGCCTTTATCGCTTCCCTTGTTTATTTGAACCGCAAGGAGCATTTTGTTGCCATTGACCCCAGGAAGTTCACGCTGGAAAAGGACCTTACCTTTTTGCTGTTCAAGATAGGGTTTCCCTCCATGGTACAGCAGTCCCTGGTCTCCATCGGCAATGCCTTTGTAACCACCTTTGTCAATAATTTCGGCGCCGCAGCCACGGCAGCCTTCGGAGCTGCGAGCAGGGTGGACTCCATCGCCTTCATGCCCGCCATGTCACTGAGCATGGCCGTATCGGCACTGACAGGACAGAACCTTGGCGCAGGAAAGCCGGAGAGAGTAAAAGAGATCTTCAAATGGGGCATCCTCATGACCTCGGTAATTACCATCTTCATCTCCATCATTGCGGTAACCCTGCCCGGACCCATTCTGACCATGTTCGGCTTCGGAAGCAGCGAGACCGGCTACGCCATGGGTATCCATTACCTTAAGCTTGTGGGCTCTTCCTACATTCTTTTTGCGATTATGTTTATTTCAAACGGCGTTATCAACGGTGCAGGACATACCATGACCACCATGGTTTTCTCCCTGGTGTCCCTCTGGATCATCCGGGTACCCCTTGCCGCCGTTTTGTCAAAGTCCTCTGTCGGCATATCGGGAATCTGGATCGCCATCATCCTGAGCTTCGGCGTTTCCATGACGGTAAGCCTTGCCTACTACTTCTCAGGAAGGTGGAAGAAGGCGGTAATCAAGTCCGGAAATCCGCCGGCACCGGAGGCCCCTGTTGAAACGGAGCAGGGCAACTTCAAGTAAATTTCACCGGCATCCGCTTCCAGCATCCCGGAACGGGCCTTGTCGGTCAAAGGACGAAAAAAACTCCCGCCGTCCGTTGTCTTTACGGATTGCAGGAGTTTTTGCATTTTCTTATTGTCTTACGGCCGTCCGGACACGGGACTGCTTTGTCTTGCTTCTGTCCGAAGGATTTACCGCCTCAGGGCGGATGACGGTTATGCCCTCCGGTATGATGTCAATCAGGGCTTCCCTGCCCTCAACAATCTCGCCGTCCACATTCATTGGAACAGCCCTGTCGCACAGGATATGAATTTTCTTCCCCCGGTGGAAGCTTACCTCTTCAAGCTCCCCGTGAGTTCCCTTCATCATCATGGGAAAGCATCGCAATATTTTTTGAATGCTGACCTCCCGGATGAGGCAAATGTCAAAGAGCCCGTCATCCAGTCTTGCCTCCGGAGCCGGCAGGATGCCGCCTCCATAGTACCGTCCGTTCGCCACCGCCACAAGGAGGGATTTCAGGTCCTCACATTCCCCGTCGATGCACAATTTGATCCGGTTGCTCCTGGCATTGACGACGGCAGATAGAATACCCATGACATAGGCCATTTTACCGCTCACTCCCGGCAGCCTTTTCAGTTTCCCCGCATTGTAGGCCACTTCGGCGTCAAAGCCGATGGAGGCGATATTGATGAAATACCTGCCGTTGATCCTTCCAAGGTCGATCCGGCTTTCAGGGCCGAAGACGGTGCGCCTCACGATGTCAACCGGTTCACTGTAATTTTCCATGCTTCTGATGAAATCATTTCCCGAACCGCTGGGTATGATGCCAAGGGAGCTGCCGCTGCCCGCCATGCCGTTCAGAACCTCATTCAGGGTGCCGTCGCCCCCGACGGAGTAAATCCTGTCCGTGCCGGTATTGGAATAATTGCGTGCAATTTCGGTAGCATGGCCATGTCTCTTTGTGACCTCAATGACATAATCCTCACCGCTGCCGCAGCAGCAGCTTTCTATTTCCGGAATATAGTCCAGAGCCTTGCCTTTTCCCGCCACCGGATTTACAATGAACAAATGCCTCATATGCGACCCCATTCAATTCAGTTTACCTTTTATTCTATTACATCCGGTCCCAATAGTACAGAAAAAGATTCTGCAAAAACCTGGGGAATAATCAAGCTTTTTATGTTATAATTTAGATAAGCTTCATATAAATAATCTTCGGGCACCACACATTTTTTTGTAAAATTTTATGTTGTTTTATCCTTATTCAAAAGGGGAATAAGGAAGTGTACCAGATACCTACCCAAATTTACTTTTACAGGAGATGATTTTTTTATGGGAAGTAAAGAAATTATTGCTCTTCTGCTTGCAGGGGGTCAAGGCAGCAGGCTTGGAGTACTCACCAAAACCATTGCCAAACCCGCTGTGCTGTACGGCGGCAAGTATCGAATCATAGATTTTTCCCTGAGTAACTGTATCAATTCCGGCATTGACACCGTAGGGGTATTGACCCAATACCAGCCCTTAAAGCTCAACACCCACATCGGCATTGGCAAACCCTGGGATCTTGACAGAATCAACGGCGGGGTTACCATCCTCTCCCCCTATCTCAAAGAAGAAATCGGCGAATGGTATACGGGAACCGCCAATGCGGTTTATCAGAACATTCATTATGTAGATAAAATATCGCCTGAATATGTCATCATCCTCTCCGGAGACCATATATACAAAATGGACTATTCCCAGATGCTGGATGCCCACAAGAAAAATAAGGCGGATGCCACCATTTCCGTCATTGAGGTGCCCCTGGACGACGCCAGCAGGTATGGAATCATGAATACCCTTGAGGATGGAAAAATATACGAGTTTGAAGAAAAGCCCAAAAACCCCAAGAGCAACCTTGCTTCCATGGGTGTGTACATATTTACGTGGCCGGTGCTGAGGGAATATCTGATCCGGGACAGCTCCAGCCAGGGCTCCGACAATGACTTCGGCAAAAACATCATTCCCATGATGCTCGCGGAAGGCCGCAGCATGTGGTCCTACAAATTCAGCGGTTACTGGAAGGATGTAGGAACCATTCAGGCCTTCTGGGAATCCAACATGGACCTGATCAAAAGAATTCCGGAGTTCAACCTTTTTGATCCCCAATGGAAGATTTACACCACAAATCCCGTCAAACCTGCCCACTATGTGGGACCCAACGGCAGCGTAAAGAAGTCCATCGTAGCGGAGGGCTGCATGGTCTATGGGCAGGTCCGGAATTCCGTCATTTTCCCCGGAGTGTTTATCGAAGAAGGGGCTGTTGTCGAGGACTCCATCATCATGTCCAACTGCAGGATCGGGGCCCGTTCCCATATTGTACAGAGCATTTTAAGTGAAAAAGTCAACGTGGGCCTGGAGGTCAAAATCGGTTTCGGCGACATGGTGCCGAATGAAATCAAGCCGGCCATCTACAACTCGGGAATTTCCGTTGTGGGTGAAGGAGCTTCCATCCCCGACAATACCGCCATAGGTAAAAATGTGTTTATCGACATAGGCGCCGGCGGGGAAGATTTCTGTTCTCTGGCAATTCCATCGGGTGACAGCGTATACAAGGGAGGTATCTGCGAATGAACAACACAATGGGCATTATACTGGCAGGCGGCAGAAACGACAGGCTGAAGGATCTGTCGGACATCCGTTCCGTGGCTGCAATACCTGTCGGAGGAAAATACAGGGCAATTGATTTTATCCTTTCCAATATGGTTAATTCCAATATAACCAACATCGGCATACTGACCCAATACAGCTTCCGTTCCCTGATGGACCATCTGGGTTCGGGAAAGGAATGGGACCTGGACAGACGGAACGACGGTCTTTTCATCTTTCCTCCCTACCTCTCCGGAGATAACACCGGATGGTACAGAGGCACCGCCGATGCGGTATATAACAACCTCACCTTCCTCAAACGCAGCAATGAGGAATATGTGATTGTCTCCACCGCCAACTGCATATTCAAGATGGATTTCCGGAAGCTGCTGGAATACCACAAGGAAAAGGATGCGGACATCACCATCGCATACAGGGACATGAGTGATTTCTCCCGCGAAGACCTTTCCCTGCTGGGAATCCTGGACATCGACGGGGATGAAAGAGTGCTGGACCTGATGGAAAAGCCTTTAAACCCCAAGACCAGGCTTGGCTCCATGGGAGTTTACATAATCCGACGTTCCCTGCTCATCTCCCTTCTTGAGGATTGTGCCGCCCATGGGTATTACGATTTTGTAAAAGACGTTCTCATCCGGAACATCAACAACCTGAAAATTTTCGGCTACAACTTCCAGGGCTACTGGCGGTGCTTGAGCTCCATCCAGCTCTACTACAAATGCAATATGGAGCTGCTGGATCCCGATATACGCACGGAGCTGTTCATCGACAACGGAAAGATTTTTACAAAGGTGAAGGATGAGCCGCCCGCCAAGTACAATGAAGAGGCGGACGTCAAAAACTCCGTCGTGGCCGACGGCTGCATCGTCGAAGGGACGGTAATAAACAGCGTGCTCTTCCGGGGCGTGACGGTAAAACGGGGCGCCCATATCAAGGACTGCATCATCATGCAGGATTCCATTATTGAGGAAAATGCTTACCTGGAATACTCCATCCTGGACAAGAGCGTTATTGTGACCAGGGATAAAGCCCTCAAGGGGGAACTGAACTGGCCCATCACCGTGGGCAAGAATGTAGTGGTGTAAAACTC
>JAFADI010000028.1 GCA_023424965.1 Bacillota bacterium | reverse complement strand
TGAGATACAGGAGGCCATAGGAAGACAGGCGGAGAATTGGTGGGCAAGGCAATGCCAGATAGGCATTGTGCCGCCAAATGTAGCAGATTTTATCAATGGCAGGGGGATAAAAAGCGAAGTTAAAGCCGGAGCAGAAATCGCGGATGAGGCGAAAGCTATTAAGACTGTGTCAGGGGTGGAAGTACCGGAAGTAAGCGATGTTATTGAGGGCGTGGGGAAGTTTGATATAAATGTTAAACCCAATGTTTCAAATCAGAAGCTACAAAATATTGTAGATGACTTATACAAAGGTCAAGGGGGCAAAAATACTATTGGTAACGGAACCACAATGGATGCGGTTAGAAATGAGCTCCAAACTAGTCTTCCTACAAATGGAAAATTTCATACTCAAAAGCTTAATGATTATTTAAATGCATTACAAAGAAGGTTGCGGGCTGGAGACTTAAATAGTTATGATAAGTCAGTTGTTAATGCCTTAATAGAAGACATTAATAAAGCACTGAGTGGTCAATAGGAGGCGTGTTCATGTACAAATACAAAGAAGCTATAAATATTCTAATCAGCAATTTTTCGGAACTGCAAAAAGTTTATGAAGATAATCTCGACGATTACGAGGATCTTCCATATGTATTTTATGAATCTGTATTTGTGAAATTCATTTTGGATAAAGTTAATCATTGTGATGAAGACAAACTAAAAGCTGTATTCCTTTTTGTTGAAGATATGATTGCTAATGGCGATGAAGAAACAAAAAACTTAATCGGAGTTGCTATAATTGAAAGTTTATATTATGAAAAAGATTCAAAGACTAAAGAAATATTATCAAAATATTTTGGTGCTCTAACAAAAAAAAGTTTTGAAGATTGTTTTCCCAAGTAGAGGGATATTTTTCGAAAGTCATATAATTTCGGTGGTGTGACCTTAATTCTGAATAGACTTATAGATGTTCAGCAATAATTTTTTGACAAGTGCGAGGTACACCTTTATTGACATCCTGTAAAGCGCGAGCTTTGGCTGATAAAGTATAATTACGGGCGGGTGAGGTCTGTAAATAGTTTTGTGCTTTTCCCTTCCCTTATCGCAAATGGGATTTAACCTTATCTGGGAAAAAGATGGATAGTTGGAGAAGAATCTGACCCCAGTTTTGGATTCGGCCAGTCCATTCTCTTAATACATCCTGTGTAGCCAAATAGAGCATTTTCTGGAGTGCCTCATCATTTGGAAAAATACTTTTTCCTTTGGTCACTTTTCTTAGTTGGCGGTGATAGCTTTCAATTATATTCGTTGTATATATAAGTTTCCTGATGAAACGCCACAGGCCCCTCCGTTATAGTGTTTCGGACGATATTTAGATAATGGTTAATCCTCTTATGGTCCACATACTCGTTACTCCACTTACATTTCCCAAGAAACCTTGAGCTGCAGCTCCGATCCCGGTTACAGGTATGCTTTGAATAAATTGTAGAAACATTTATGTTCGTTAATGTCAAGAAAATTATACTCTTCAATTTTCTAGACATCAGAAAAGTTTGCCGAAAAGCTTTTGGCTGTCGAGAATGACCAGGATATAAATTGGTTTAGTCAACGTTGCGCCTTCGGGGATAGTCCTCGACAAAAAGAAACCATAAAATACATAACTTGACAAGGAAGGGGATTCCATATATAATGTTGGCATAGAGGTCAGTAAGTACTGACTGACCCTAATGGGAAGGAGGTATTATGGAGCAATCCCTGATTCACAGGAAGGAAAGAATTATTCTTGATACCATTGAGGCAATTGACAGATATGGAATACAGGCGGTGTCTACAAGAGAAATCGCAAAAAAACAGGGTGTTTCCGAAAGGATTATTTTTAAGCACTTTCCTAAAAAAAGCGATTTGATCCTTGCGGTATTGGATTACTTCTCCCAATATGATTCTGCCATTGTTGAGACGGCACATTCAAAGAAAATGAGGCCGAGGGAGGCCATTACCTACTTCATTGATTCCTATTCCGTATACTATGAAAATTACCCCGCCATAACAGCAATCACCCAGTCCTATGACATTCTGCGGTGCGACCCCGAATTTAAAGACAAGATAAAGGCCATCTTCAACAACCGGGTGGAATTCATTCTTGAACAAATAAAGGAAGCCCAAAAAAGCGGAGGATTACCGGAGCAGCTTGACAGTGAAGCTCTTACCGCTGTCATTATGGGCACGTTTAATGCCATTTGTCTCAAATGGAGGATGGAGGAATGCAGTTTTCCGTTGAGAGAAAGAAATGCCGCAGCAATCAATATGGTTTTAGATAGCTTTGGCCTGGTTTAATATACCTTCCCACAGCAAAACAAGTAAAATTCTTATACCGTTAAAAAAACGGACCCTTCAAGAGAAAAACGATTCACTGACAGAAATCATGAGTTTCACAGGCAATTCAAAATAATTTCCATTAAAATATCAAAAAGGAAAGGAGCTGCAAATATGACTGAAGCAGTGTTACAGGCTTTTCCGGATCAGGAGGAAGATACCCAGAAGGGCATGTTTCTAACCTTCGCGCTGGGTGCGGAGTCCTATGGGATCGAAATAAGGTATGTGACCGAAATTGTGGGCATACAGCCGGTGACTGAGATTCCAGAACTCCCGGATTACATAAGAGGAATTATCAATTTAAGGGGGAAAATAATCCCCGTCATGGATGTGCGGCTGCGTTTCAAAAAAGCATACAGGGAGTACAATGACAGGACCTGCATCGTCGTGATTGACATCAGGGATTTGTCCATCGGCCTGATTGTAGACAGTGTATCGGAAGTCGTCTCCATCCCCGACACAGAGATTGTAGCTCCACCTGAAATAGGCAAGGGGGGAAACCGGTATATCAAAGGAATCGGAAAGCTGGGCGGTGAAGTAAAGCTGCTGCTGGACTGCGGAAAGCTTCTGGATGAAGAAGAAATGGAAAACTTTACAAATCTTTGAGGAGGAATGTGTGATGAAATGGTTTAATAATCTGAAAATAAAAGTGAAACTTATCTCCTGCTTTATAGTACTGGCAATATTCACAGGGATTGTGGGCTTCATCGGTATTACCAACATGGGAAATATCAATGCACGCGCCGACGACATGTACCTGAATAATTTCCTGCCTTCGCAAAACCTTACCCAGATACAGAAGTCGCTGCTCATCATACGTTCCGACTACCTGCTGATGCTGTACGAAAAGAACGGTTCCAAATTGGAGGAAAGGCTGAAGGAAATAGACAGTCTTGCCGAAACAAACGACCGGATCATTGCGGATTATGAAAAAAACATAAAGGATGAAAACGAAAAGGGTAAAAACGAAAAGGCCGCCACGGATGCACTAAAAGCGAGTCTCCAGGAGTACAGAAAGATTCGCGGCGAACATATAGCTATGGTGCAGGCGGGCAATTTTGAAGAGGCGTCGACAAGGATTGCCGAGTTTACAAAGGCCAGAGAACAGGTGGATAAGGACATTGAAGTCCTCATTGACTTAAATGCAAAAATAGCTCAGGAAAAATCCCAACAGAACACCAGCGATTACCGCAGCCAGTCCACCGTCATGCTTGCCATCATCGTGGCAGGTGTTGTCCTGGCCATAGGGATGGGCTTGTTCATTGCAAACCTCATAAGCAAACCCCTTAACCAACTGGTGAAAGTTGCCGATAAAATGGCTGACGGTGATTTGGATGTGGCCGTCAGCATCGATGCCAGGGACGAGGTGGGCATCCTGGCCCAGGCCTTCCGGAAGATGGCGGAAAATATCAATGATGTAATGACCAACATCAGCTCCGCTGCGGAACAGGTGGCAGCCGGCTCCAAACAGGTGTCGGATTCCAGCATGGCACTTTCCCAGGGAGCAACGGAGCAGGCCAGCTCTGTGGAGCAGCTTACGGCTTCCCTTGAAGAAATTTCCGCCCAGACCAGGCAGAATGCCGAAAGTGCAGACGAGGCAAATTCCATTGCCGAGGAGGCCAAAGCCAATGCCATGCAGGGCAACAGCCAGATGAAGGGGATGCTGAAGGCCATGGACGAAATCAATGACTCCTCTGCCAATATCTCCAGGATCATCAAGGTCATCGACGAGATTGCCTTCCAGACGAATATCCTGGCGCTGAACGCGGCGGTGGAAGCTGCAAGGGCCGGACAGCACGGAAAAGGTTTTGCCGTGGTTGCCGAGGAGGTCAGGAATCTGGCGGCCAGGTCCGCCAATGCAGCAAAAGAAACGACGGAAATGATTGAGGGGTCCATTAAGAAGGTAGATGGCGGCACAAAGATTGCCAACCAAACTGCCGATGCCCTCAACAAAATTGTGGAAGGTGTTGCGAAGGTGGCCAACCTGGTGGGAAATATCGCTGTGGCCTCCAACGAACAGGCTTCCGGTATCGGGCAGGTCAATCAGGGCATCATCCAGGTGTCCCAGGTGGTTCAGAATAATTCCGCCACTTCCGAGGAGAGCGCGGCGGCCAGCGAAGAACTTTCGAGTCAGGCTGAACTCCTCAAGGAACAGGTAGCAAGGTTCAAGCTGAAAAAGGTCCAGCGCGTAAATTCTTCTTATAGAGGTTTGGAGGACATCAATCCGGAGGTGATGCGGATGCTTGACAAAATCTCGGAGAGAAAAAGCGGGGGCCATGGAGGGTTTGAAGCCGGTGCTCATCCACCGAAAGGGGCGGTACCTGCCGCAGGCCATAATAGAATTATGTTAAGCGACAGGGAATTTGGGAAATATTAATACAGGGTGCAGGAAGGTGAAGCAGGGTGGTTGAAATTACCGGCAAAGAGTTCAGGCAGCTGGCAGATTATATCAAAGCAAATTACGGCATTCATTTGAAGGATGAAAAGAGGACCCTTTTGACCGGGAGGCTTCACAATGTACTCCAGCAGGCGGGCGTTAACAACTTCACGGAATATTACGAATACATCATAAAGGACAAGAGCGGAGATGCGGTGGTTACACTGGTGGATAAGATTACCACCAACCACACCTTTTTCATGCGGGAGGCGGATCACTTCCACTACTTCCGGGACAAGGTCCTCCCATACCTGGCGGGCACAGTCAAGGACAAGGACCTGCGCATATGGTGCGCCGCATCTTCCACAGGAGAGGAGCCCTATACGCTGGCCATGATACTGGATGAGTTTTTTGCCAGGGAAAAAATGTGGTGGGATACAAAGATACTGGCCACAGACATATCAGAGAAGGTCCTGAACATCGCCAGAAGGGGTGTTTACGACAGCGACAGGATAGCCCCCCTTCCCGCCCAGTGGAAGACCGGCTATTTTAAGAAGCTTGATGGGGAAAGCCATGCGGTGGTGGATAAAATAAAAAATGAGGTGATTTACAGGAAGTTTAACCTTATGGATTCCGTGTTTCCTTTCAAAAAAAAGTTTCACACAATCTTTTGCAGGAATGTTATGATATATTTTGATGAAAAGACAAAAACCCAGTTGATCAATAAAATTTACAACCATATGGAATACGGCGGCTATCTTTTCATTGGGCATTCCGAATCGATCAACAGGGAAAACACCCAATTCAAATATGTAAAGCCGGCGGTTTACAGGAAGGAATAAACAATCGATAAAAATGAGGCGACTCCATGGGGATGAATAAAAAAATCAAAGTGCTGATCGTTGACGACAGCCTGGTGTTTCGTGAGGTTATTGCCAGAGGGATTTCCACCGATCCGGCCATTGAAGTGGTGGCAAAAGCGGTAGATCCATTTGATGCGAGGGACAAGATTCTGGAATTTGAGCCGGATGTAATGACCTGTGATGTTGAAATGCCCAAAATGAACGGGATTGAGTTTATCCGCAGGCTGCTGCCCCAGTACCCGCTGCCTGTTATTGTAGTGAGTACCATAAACGACGCGGTATTCGACGCCATGAATGTGGGCGCGGTAGATTTTGTAACCAAACCGGATGTCAGGTCTCCCGGAAGCGTGGAGAGTTTTATCGGCGACATGATCCTCAAGATCAAAATTGCCGCCCATGCCAGGATTACCCTGCCAAAGGAGGTATCCCAGAGCCATGCTCAGGCAGATAAAGGCTTCAGCCCCCACCGGCTGATTGCAATCGGTTCTTCAACCGGAGGCACCGAGGCGATATACAATATCGTGAGGCAATTGCCCCGGACCATACCCGGCATACTGGTAACCCAGCACATTCCCCCCGTCTTTTCCCGTATGTTTGCAGAAAGGCTCAACAACCAAACGCCGCTTACGGTGAAAGAGGCGGAAACGGGAGATTGGGTGGAACAGGGCAAGGTACTGGTGGCTCCCGGTGACCGGCACATGCGGATCAAAAAAATCGGTGAAAGGTACAAAGTAGAAGTATTTGCCGGAGACCGGGTCAGCGGGCACTGCCCTTCCGTCGATGTGCTTTTTGAATCGGTGGCAAAGGAGGCGGGTTCCAACGCCGTAGGAATTATACTTACAGGCATGGGCTACGATGGGGCCAAGGGGCTTCTTGCCATGAAGAGGAAAGGGGCCAGGACCATCGGCCAGGACGAGCAATCCTCCGTAGTTTACGGAATGCCCAGGGTGGCATATGACATTGGAGCCGTTGAGAAACAGATTTCCCTGTCCAACATACCACGGGTGCTTATGGAAATCCTTTCATCCCCCCGGGAACAGATAAAGTAAAAGAGGCCAGTGCCGCCCATTACCGGGCTGGAACTGGCCTGTCACGGCTTGACTTCTTTTCAGGCCAATTGCTTCTCCGCTTCGTACAAATGGCAGAAAACATTGTGGCCCGGAGCAATGCCGATTTCAGCAGGAGGAACCTGTTTGCACACCTCCATGCATTTCCAGCAGCGGGTCTGGAATCTGCAGCCCTTCGGAGGATCAACGGGACTTGGAACATCGCCGGTGAGCAGGATCCTTTCCCTCCGGTGCTCCGGATTTGTCACGGGTATCGCTGAAAGAAGGGCCTGTGAATAAGGATGCCTGGGAGACTGGTACAGAGCGTCGCCGTGGGCGATTTCCATCATTTTGCCCAGATACATGACGCCCACGCGGTCACTGATATGCTTCACAACATTGAGGCCATGGGCAATAAACAGGTAAGTCAGGTGAAACTCCTTCTGGAGATCGTTCAGGAGGTTCAATACCTGGGCCTGAATGGATACGTCCAGTGCGGAGACCGGTTCGTCACAGACAATCAGCTTGGGGTTCAGTGCCAGGGCCCTGGCGATGCCCACCCTTTGCCTCTGGCCGCCGCTGAATTCATGCGGATACCTGTTCCTGTGAAAGCTGGCCAATCCGACGCAATTTAAAAGCTCCAGCACTCTTTTTTCAAGCTCGGGGCCTTTGGCCATATGGTTGATCCGTATTGGCTCGGCAATGATATCGCCGATGGTCATACGGGGATTTAACGATGCATAAGGATCCTGAAAAATGATCTGGATGTCTTTGCAGTATTTTCTTCTTTCGCCCCGGCTTAAGAGCGTAAGGTCGCGGCCCTCAAAAAATATTTGTCCTGAAGTAGGCTTGAGCAGGCTTACAAGCATTTTTCCGATGGTGGATTTGCCGCATCCCGATTCGCCCACCAGGCCCAGGGTCTCGCCCTTGAATATCTCGAAGGATACGTCGTCCACCGCCTTGACTACGTGGTTTGCCTCCCCCAAAAATCCTGCCTTTATAGGGAAATATTTTTTTAAATTTCTAACCTCCAATAGTGCTTCCATTTAAAACCCCATCCTTTTTTCCTTCGATGTATAAAAAACAGCTGACGGACCTGCCTTCCACTTCTGTCATGGGAGGCATTTCCTTCTTACATATTTCCATGCACTTTCCGCAGCGGGTGTTGAAGGGACAGCCTTTAGGCATCTTCAACGGGTTTGGAACCATTCCCGGTATCATGAACAAGCGCTCACGCTTTTCGTCAATCTGGGGGATGGACTGCAGCAGGCCCTGGGTATAAGGGTGCAGAGGTTTGGCAAAAATCTGCGCTGAAGTGGCTTTCTCCACAACTTTGCCGCAGTACATGACAAAGACCTTGTCCGCCACTTCCGCCACAACCCCAAGGTCATGGGTGATCAGCAAAATAGCGGTGTTCAGCTTTTCCTTCAACTTGAGCATAAGATCCAGAATCTGGGCTTGAATTGTAACATCCAGGGCAGTGGTGGGCTCGTCCGCAATCAAAAGCTTGGGATCGCAGGCAAGGGCCATGGCGATCATGACTCTCTGCCTCATTCCGCCGCTCATCTGGTGGGGGAAGTCCTTGACCCTGACTTCCGGTGAAGGAATACCTACCAGTTCCAGCATTTCTATGGCTTTTTTCAGTGCGGCCTTTTTGCTGTACTTCTTGTGGCGGATCAGGGATTCCGAAATCTGCCTTCCCACCGTATAAACCGGATTCAAGGAGGTCATGGGCTCCTGAAATATCATGGAAATATGGTTTCCGCGGATATTCTGCATTTCGGTTTTGGATTTTTTCAGCAGGTCCTCGCCTTCAAAAAAGATCTGACCGTCTACAACCTTGCCCGGAGGGTTTGGGATCAGCCCAAGGACCGAAAGGGAAGTTACGCTTTTGCCGCTGCCGGATTCACCCACAATGGCAACAACTTCCCCCTTATCTATTTCAAAATCAATGCCGTCAACGGCATTGACAGTTCCGCCTTTTAGCTTGAACTGTGTTTTCAAATTTTTGACTTCTAGAAGCATAATTCTTGTCCACCTTATTTCCGAGATTTTGGATCCAGAGCGTCTCTCAGCCCGTCACCAAGCAAGTTGAAAGCAAGTACCGTGATGGTGATTGCAATACCGGGGAACAGTACGATGTGGGGAGCATTATAGAAGTATCCCCGCCCGGCCCCAAGCATGCTTCCCCATTCTGCCAGGGGAGGCTGTACGCCCAGCCCGAGAAAACCTAATGCGGAAGTTTCAAGAATGGCTGTCGATACCCCAAGGGTGGCCCGGACAATAATCGGTGAAATTACATTGGGCAGGATATGCCTGAATATAATGGCCGCATCATTATTTCCAATAACTCTCGCAGCCTGTACATACTCATTTTCCTTGATTGACAGGATCGTACCCCGTATGATTCTGGCATACTCGGGGATGGTGACAATACTGATGGCAATAATCGCTTTGTCGATACCTTTTCCAAGGGCGCTCATGAAAGCGATGGCCAGCAGCAACGAAGGAAAGGCCAGCATGATATCCATGACTCTCATGATCAGGGTGTCTACTCTCCCGGAATAATACCCGGCGACGGAACCAAGGAGTATGCCCATGGTCAGCGCTATCGCTACGGCTGCAACACCTACCCGCAAAGATATTTTTGTCCCGTCGATAACTCTGCTGAAAATATCCCTTCCCTGCTCATCGGTGCCCATGATGTGCTGGGCGGAAGGGCCTTTAAGGCTTTCGGAAAGCTCGCCGCTGTATGGATCATAGGGCATGATCAGTTTCCCGAAGAAGGCGATAAAAACCAGAATGACAATAATGACAAGTCCTACCATCGCCGCCTTATTCCTTATTGTCATAAGGAACATGGTCTTCCATGGAGATTCAGGTTTTTCGGTTTCCTGTCCGGCTTCATAACCGGTGCTTGCATTTATTTGAATGTTTTCCTCCACAACCTTCACCTCCTTTAAGAATGTTTGATTCTGGGGTCAAGAACCCCATAAAGCAAGTCTACGATAAGATTTACCAGTACGAATACGGTGGCGATGATGATTACCGCCCCCTGGACCACCGGATAGTCCGACTTGAGAATGGCATCCACGGCATAGCTGCCGATACCGGGCCAGGAAAAAACTGTTTCGGTCAGCACTGCACCGCCAAGGAGGGCACCCAACTGAAGACCGATGACGGTGGTAACGGGAATGAGGGCATTCCTCAAAGCATGCTTCAGGATGACGGTCCTTTCAAAGAGGCCTTTGGCCCTTGCGGTACGGACATAGTCCTGTCCGATGATTTCAAGGAGCGTGGAGCGGGTCATCCTGGCGATGATGGCCATGGAATAGGAGCCAAGGGCGACCGCCGGCAGTACGATGTGCTTCAGGGCGCTTACCAGGGCTTCGGTATTTCCGGTGAGAATGCTGTCCAGGAAATAGAAGTTGGTAATGGATTGAGGCTCAAGGCCTATCTGAATCCGGCCGGCAACAGGCAGCCAATGAAGGGTGACGGAGAAAACGACAATCAACACCAGGCCCAGCCAGAAGATCGGCATGGATACGCCGATGAGCGCCGTGATCATCCCCATGTAATCAATGGCGGTATTTTGCTTTACAGCGGAAATTACTCCTATAATAATACCAAAAACAGACGCTATAAGCATTGCGGCCAAAGCCAGCTCAATGGTAGCCGGAAAACGGGAAAAAATCTCTTTTGTCACCGGAGTCTTTGTAATCAGTGAATTTCCCAGGTCCCCCTGCACAGCGCCCTTCAAAAAGTTCCAATACTGGACATAGAGGGGATCGTAAAGTCCCAGCTCCTGTCTCAGGGCTTCAATCTTTTCCGCGGTGGCGTGCTGTCCAAGGATTGTAGCTGCGGGATCCTGGGTAAAAACATGCATTACGACAAATACAATGATGGATACTCCCAGAAGGACGGGAATGAGCAGAAGCAACCGCTTTATAATATATTTTAGCATTGTTTTCCCCCTAAACTAAGCTTTACATAAAACTTCGTCTCTCGCACAAAATGGGAAACCGCCCCAAAAGACGGTTTCCCTTTTATGCCAGCTTGCAAGTGCAGTATTTTATGTAAAATTATTCCTTTTCAACATCTTTTAAGAATACATTTCCTGTAGGATGGAATTTGAAATTCTTTATTTTCGGTGAAGCAGCCGTCAGGGTCAGTGCATGGGAGATAGGAACCCATGGGGCGTCTACCAATACAAGTGCCTGCATATCCTGATAAGCCTTGTTTCTTTCATCACCGTTCGGCAGGGACCTTGCTTTTGCCAGCAGCTTATCCACTTCGGGATTTGCATACTTGGCGGAATTCAAGGTGGACTTGATCTCCTTGGAATCCAGCAGTGACAGGAAGTTGTCCGCATCACCGTTGTCGCCGATCCAGCCGTAGAATGCGAGATCGCCTTCACCCTGGTCGATCTTTGGCTTGTACTCCGTCCAGGGATAAATATCGATTGTAGCCGTGATGCCTACTTTGCTCAGGTAATTCTGAACTGCTTCGGCCAGCTTCTGTCCGTTTACAGGGTTGTAAGGCCTGGGATTGGAGTAGGAAATGATTTTGATTTTGAGATTTTCTTTTCCGGCTTCCTTCAAAAGTGCCTTTGCCTTTTCCACGTCATAGTCGTAGGGCTTTACGTCCTTGTTGTAACCGGGAATGAAGTTAGGCATAACGGAAGTTGCCACGTCTGCATAACCCTGGTAGAGGAACTTGACGAGCTCATCGCGGTTGATGGCGCGTGTAACGGCCTCACGGAGCTTGGGATCATTAAAGGGAGCTCTTGAAGTATTGAAGCAAAGGTAATTGATGTTCATGCCCTTATCTTTGAATACCTGCATTTTGCTATCTTCAAGCTTCTTTACGTCGTTGGGGTCGATTCCGTCGATCATGTCAACGGCGCCTGTCATAAGCTCGCTGGCACGGACGGAATTTTCCTTGGTGAACTTGAACACGACTTTGCTTGCCTTGGCTTTGCCACCCCAGTACTCTTCATTTCTTTCGAGAGTGATGGATTGTCCCTTATCCCACTTGACGAACTTGAAAGGACCGGTTCCCACAGGGTTTTCAACAAACTTGTCGCCGAATTTCTTAACGCCTTCAGGGCTTACGATCGGAGCAGCCTGTGTCATTGCAAGGTTTGCAAGGAAAGGTGTGTAGGGCTCTTTCAAAAAGAATTTAACGGTGTAATCGTCAACTTTTTCTACTTTTTCAACGGGACCGAAGGTAAAGGATGCGTAGGGCATATCTTCCTTTACATTGGGAGGCAGCTGGCGCTCAACACTGAATTTAACCGCATCGGCGTTGAACGGAGTGCCGTCATGGAATTTAACATTCTGACGAAGCTTGAAGGTGTATTCCTTTGCATCGCTGCTCACTTCCCAGCTTTCTGCAAGGCAGGGTTCAAGGTCGGTTGAATCGGATTTGTATTTGAGCAGGCCTTCAAAAATGTTGCCTGCCACCTTTGAGGATTCTCCATCATCAAAATATGCCGGATCAAGGCTTCTTGGATCTGCACCCTGTGCGAATATCAGAGTCATATCTTTCGCTTCGGACTTTGCAGGAGCGGTAGTTTCAGTTTTTGCAGGCTCGGCTCCTCCGTCCTTCTTCTGCGTGTCTCCACCGCCGCAGCCTGATAACAGGGTTGTTATGAGCAGAGCCGTGGAAATGGTCAGCGCTATTAGTTTTCTTGCCATTTTGTATCCCCCTCGTATGATAATTTTACCGGCAGCTAAGGCCGGCATGCCAAGTACAAAAAAAAATGCCGGAGGCCGACAATGATGTCTGCCATAGCATCACTTTATACTTATTTTACAAACTTTGTAATGCATTTTATCATAACTTCCTTATTTATGCAATGACTTTTATATACTGCTTTTATTAACAGATATATGGGGGGATATTTCCTAAAAGATTGATATTTCCCGAAAAATTGAACCCGGGACTATCTTGTATGTTCCCGGAGAGGGGAGACGGGCACCAATGCACGCAACTGCTTTTGGCCTCTTTTGCGGAAAAACAGGGGATGGACGATGGAGAGCAAAATCAGCAGGCAGCCTGCCACAGGGCCGAAGCCTTCCAGACGTTCTCCGATGAAGATATATGCCAGGACCAGGGTGGCCACAGGCTCAAGGGTGTAGACCAGGGTGGCTTTTTCCGGGCGGACATGCCGTATGGCCACACTCTGGATCAGGACAGTGGCACCTGCGATAAAGATGCTGAGCCCCATGAGCAGTGCAAAGGCGGGGGAGAACAGCCCGGAATAATCAATGGAACGGAACTCGAAAACAGCGGCCAGCGTCAGGAAAACCGCCGTATTGGTGCAGTGGTGCACCAGCATGAAATGTACGGGGTTGGCTTTCTGCAAAAATATTTTCTGGCTTGTCAGGAAGACGGAGAAAAAGAATGCATTGCCCAGGGCAAGCATGTCTCCCGGATTGAAGCTGAAGGTTCCGATATTGCAGGTCAGAAGGAACAGTCCCAATAATGCGGTGGCTACGCTGAAAACCGTTTTGCCTTCAGGGAGCTTTTTTTCGATGATTGCCATCAGGAAGGGGGTAAAAACCACCGAAAGCTGCACGATGAAGGCGGTATTGGAGCTGCTAGTAAATTGGAGGGCCAGCATGAAAAAGGTATTGCTCAACACGGAAAAGCCGCTTATACCTGCGCTTACAGCCATGGTCCTGAGGCTTATGGACTTCAGGGAACGGTGAAACAGGACAACCGTCAGAACCAGTCCTCCCAGGGAGCAGAGAAAAAGGATGGAGAAGCGGGGGAGGAAGGACAGCAGCATTTTGGACAGCACATAAGAAGTCCCCCACAATACTGCATTAAAGGCCAGGAACAGCGCTGCATTTTTTTCCGTAATGATTTTCATGGTAACCTCCTGAACTGTGAACTAAAATCCATCATCAGTACTATTATATACAGATATTTTGCTATATTTCTTGCACAGAATGCTTGAAACATTGCAAAAGCTGCTGTACACTGATAATGGGTGATAACTCTGGAAGGCGGGAGTGCTTATGAAGAACAGGGAACAGACCATCGAATCCAAAAGGGGCTTTCTGAAGGGAGACTTTGAGCTTTTTCACATCAAAGACCGGAAGGATATGCAGTTTGATTTTCACTACCATGATTTCAACAAGATCATCATCTTCATTTCAGGAAAGGTAACCTACCTTATCGAAGGCAAGGCTTACAAGCTGAAGCCCTGGGACATACTCTTGGTGAGCAGCAACGAAATCCACAAGCCCATCATCGACCAGGGGGTGCCCTATGAGCGTATCGTCCTATGGCTCAACCAGTCCTTCATGGATAAGCACAGCAGCAAGGAATGCGACCTCTCTACCTGCTTCGAGCTGGCAGCGGCAAGAAAATACAACCTGCTACGCCCGGAACCTGAACTCCTCCGAAATCTGAGGCCCATCCTCACGCAGCTTGAAGCCGCAGGGAAAAACAGCGACTTTGGATACCGCATTCTGCGGAATGCACTGTTCATGCAATTTATCGTCAGTATCAACAGGATGTTTCTGGGAATTGAAAAGGAACCGGGCGATGCCGATGTTGAGTATGACAAAGCCATCGAGGGCGTCATCGAATATATCAACGGCCACCTGGGGGAGGAACTGACAATCGACAGCCTGGCCGCCAGCTTTTTTCTCAGCAAATACTACCTTATGCACCGGTTTAAGAAACAGACGGGGTACTCCATACACAATTATATTCAGCAGAAAAGGCTGATAAAGGCACATCTTATGATAAAAGAAGGGATGGCATCCGCCCAGGTGTGCGGCGAATGCGGCTTTGGGGATTATTCAAGCTTTGTGCGGGCCTTTAAAAAAATGTTCGGCCTTTCACCCCGGAATTATTACAAAGGCTA
>JAFADI010000186.1 GCA_023424965.1 Bacillota bacterium | reverse complement strand
AAAGACGACGGTGCGATAAAATAATGATCGGAATGATGGTATAGTTTATGCTTTTAAGAAAAATATTTTATTTGTTTGCAGGCTCCATAAATAAAAAGCTCATTCTTTCTGTGACCCTGTATATCATTTTGCCTGTGAGCCTGTTGTACCTCTATATTTTCAACTATTTTGAAGCAAGCCTGATTTCAAAATCCACCCAATCCGCCTTTAACAACATGTCCCTCATTGAAGGCAATCTCAACAAGACCATGGACAGCATGATGACCACCGCCAAGTTTATCAGCATGGATAAAAATATCATCAACGCCCTGGCGGAAAAGGCGGATGAAGAAAATATCAGTATCAAGTACTTCTTTGACATCGAAAAACTTTTTTCCAACATACGGGTGAATTATCTCAACCAGTATTTTCATATCACCATCGTCCCCAGAAACGGAGACATCATTTCCTCCTGGCCCAGAAACTATTATGACTATTCGGATTTCAGAAAACAAAAATGGTACCTGGATTCCTTGAATCTGGGAGGCGCCTTCAACTGGATTGCTCCCCAGGAGCAGTATATCAAAAACGAAGAAACCAACGAAAAGTTTCTCATCTCCGCTTCCACAAACATCCTCAACGACACCTTCACCCAAACCCTGGGCACGGTCCTTATAAGCATCAATGAGAGTGAATTGTACAAGCAGCTCAGCCCCGCCTACCACTATTCTACGGAAGGGGACATCTACCTTACGGATGAGAAGGGCATCATCATATCCCACCGGGATAAAGGCTTGATTGGAAAATCCATCTACGAATGCGGTTTTGCGGGATCTCTTTTTGAAGCGGACCAGGGAAACAGCCTGTATAAGCTGAACGGCCAGCAAATGCTGGTAAATCATCTGGTTTTGAAGAAAAACCGGTGGAAGCTCATTCAGGTCATCCCCTACAACAGTGTGATCGCAGAGCCGAAGCAATTGATGAAGCAGGTGCTGGCAGCCAGCCTTATCCTTTTGATCATCGTTTTGATTGCATTGATGGCGTTTTCCTCCAGGATAACCCTGCCGGTAAGAAAGCTCGTCAGGCTGATGAAAAAGGTGGAGGAGGGGGATATGGATGTGAGGCTGGAATTGAAAGGAATCGATGAAATCAGTATCCTGGGCCAATCCTTCAACAACATGATGGCCAAGCAAAAAGAGCTTATCACAAGAATTTCTGAAGAAGAAAAGATGCTGGCGGAAGAACAGAAGAAGAAGGATGCCATCAAGCTGGAGATGCTGATGGCACAAATAAATCCCCACTTCCTGTTCAACACGCTCAATACCATAAAATGGACGGCAATCATGGGAGCTACCGACACGGTGGCGGAAATGGTCTCCAACCTGGGCATATTGCTGGAAAGGAGCATTAACCGGGGGAACGACATCATTTCTTTAAAAGAAGAGCTTGAAAATGTGAAAAGCTATATTTACATCCAGCGGATCCGTTTCAACAACCGGTTCACCGCGGAGTACGACATTCCGCCGGAGCTGCAGAACTGTATGGTGCCGCGCTTCATCCTGCAGCCCATCGTTGAAAATTCCATCATCCACGGGCTGTCAAAAAAAGAATACGGTGGAGTGGTGGGCATCCGTGCCGTTAAAAACGGGGACAAGCTGGAGGTGGCAGTGAAGGACAACGGCGTAGGGATGGAAAAGCATATGGCGGAACGGCTCCTCAAAAAGACAAATACCGATGCCGACCGCTTGAACGGAATAGGACTTGCCAATGTGGAGGAGCGGATACAGCTTTTCTACGGGAGCCAGTATGGGCTTTGCATCAACAGTGCCCTTAACCTGGGCACCAAGGTGAAGATGGTGCTGCCCTATGTTTTACAGGAAGAAAAAGTTGCAGAGAATGGGTTTGGAGAGGGATGAATATGCTCAGGGTCTTGATTGTGGACGATGAACTGGTAGTGAGAGTGGGAATAGGGTCAATGATCGATTGGAACAGCCACGGCTTCGAGGTGGTGGGAGAAGCGGGGGAGGGTGAAGAAGCCCTGTCAAAAATCCGGCAGTTGGCGCCGGATATCGTCATCACCGACATAAAAATGCCGGGAATGGATGGAATCCAATTGATCCGCAAAATACGGGAGGAGCATGGCCACATCTGGGTGCTGGTACTGAGCTGCCATAACGATTTCGAATACGTGAAGCAGGCCATGAAGCTGGGGGCCGTCGATTACATCCTGAAGCTTTCCATGCGGAGGGAGGAGCTCCTGGAAGTAATGGAAAACATAAAAATCCAGATAAACGCCCTGAAAGAACGGACAAGCCATGAAAACTCACTCCAGAGAAAAATAAATCACAACATGGACGCTATCAAGGAAAAGTTTTTCAAAAAGGTATTGAGCGGCAATTACCTTTCTGCGGAAGGCTTGCTGGGGGAAGCGGAGGAGCTGGGAATCCGCTTTTCAAAAGGGAACTACGGGATTGCCGTCATGCAGATGAACAATTATCTCAACGAACAGAAGAAGGCGAAGCTTGAGCCGGAATTGCTCCGCTATGCGGTATTGAACATCATGGAGGAGGCAGTACCGAAGCAGCTCGTCATGGAAGCCTTTGCGGAAAGCAACGACAGCTTTGTGATGGTTTTCACCTTTGAGCCCTCTGTGGACAGCTTCGCCAAAGTTTCAAAGGATATCGGCGATTTTAGCCGGCATCTCAAGGAACTTGTGCTGACATACCTGAACATAAGTGTGTCCATCGGTGTTTGCGACGAACTGGCCAGAGACATGGACCAACTGGGCGAAGGGCATAAAAAGGCGCTGAAAGCCGTGGAACACGGTTTTTATTACAAGGAAGGCCGGGTGTTTTATTCCGGCGGCATAAATTACAGCAGGCAGGTCCATGAATATTTTGACGGCGGGACACAGAAAAGAATCCATGGCTCCCTGGATGCAGGAGATATTGAAGGCGCAGGCGGCTGCATAAGAGAGCTCCTGGAAAAAGCCGGCTCCGAAAAAGACCTGAACCCGGGAGATGTCCGGAGGATGGGCAGGATGGTCCTTTCCACCCTGGGCCAGCTATCCAGGCTTCACAACATGACGGATGAGGAAGGAAACCCGCTGGATTTCGACCTGAAGGAGGAGGATTTCCAGAGGGCGGATAACATACACCGGCTGGAAACCCTGGTTGAAGTATGCCTGCAGGAGTACGGAGACGCATACAACAAAAGCCTGAAGGGGGCATACACCGAAGAAATAAGGAGGCTGCTGCTGCATATCGAGGAAAACTACCGGGAGGACATGAGCCTGGAGCAGGCGGCGGCTTTCCTGAATGTTGGGAAAAATTATTTTTGCAGCATTTTCAAGAAGGAAACGGGACAGACCTTTAATAATTATTTTATCAATGTCCGCATGGAAAAGGCGAAGGAACTGCTGAGGACGACGCCTTTAAAGAATTATGAGGTGGCGCTGAGGGTGGGCTACGACAATTTCAACTATTTCAGTACCGTCTTTAAAAGGGTGACAGGCATGTACCCCAATGAATTCAGGAAGTAATGAGAATATTTTGAAGGTTTTTTGGAATATTTTAAATAACTGCCGGAGAACTTTTAAAAAGCCGGACGGGAGAAAAAGATAAACGTAATATTTTATATAATTCCTTGAACTTCGTTTATTTTAAAACCGGGCAAACAAGCTATAATGAGAGTATAAGGGTAAAGTAAACGGGAGATTCGCAATGAAAAGATTTATAAGGATGCAGGGGCTATTGGCGGTGTTTTTAAGCATAGCGGTAATGTCTTCGGGCTGTACGGCTTTTTTAAAGGACGCCCCCGGTAAAGGCCCGTCTGTTCAGCGGTCTCCCGCAGAGAAGATCAAGCTTTCTTTTTGGGGGGGTGTGCCGGAGTTTGCCATCGTGGATACAAATACAATTGCTGCATTTAATCATTCCCAGGACGAGATCGAAGTCGAATACATACGCTTTGTAAATGACGACAACGGCAACATGAATCTGGACACCACGTTGATGTCCGGCGGCGCGGTGGATCTATTCCAGACTTACGGCAACAACCTCAACCGCCTTGTGATGAGGGCCAAAAACGGGGCGGCGCTGGAATTGAGCGGCCTGTTTGAGGCCAATGGCTATGATCCCCGGGAGGATGTGGGAGAAGTGGCCATATCGGCGGAGGTGGACGGTAAACCCTATGGCATGGTAAATTCCATCAAATATCAATGCTACCTTCTTAACAAGGACCTGCTGGACAGGGCCGGCATTCCCATACCGGAGGACTGGACCATCGAGGAATACAGGAGCATTGCAAAAGCGCTTTCCGCGGGAGAAGGTCCGGAAAAACGCTACGGCGCCCTGCTGGATGATACGGATTGGTATAAGTGGATGAACTCCGTAAGGACAAAGCTGGGCGGGGATTTTCTCTGGAACGGGGACGGTACCAGTGGTTTTGACAGGCCGGAGGTGAAAAAGGGCTTGCAGCTATACTATGACATGACCTTTACCGACGGGTCGATGCCCACCCTGGAAGAGACCATGACCAGGAAGCTGCAGCCCCAGGATTTGTTTTTGACGGGTAAAGTGGCGATGGTGGATTCCCCGTGGATATTCAGGTATATAAAGGACCTGGGCAGGTATCCCCATGACTTTGTCACTGCTTTTGCTCCCATACCCAAAATGGACCATGCCCAGAAAGACTATTACTGCCCCGGGGGAGCAAGCGACATCATGAGCATCAGCGCCAGGTCTCCCCACAAAGAAGCGGCTTTTAAGTTCATGAGGTGGTTCCAGACAAAGGGTATGCTGTATGTGGCAAGGTCGGGCAGGATACCCGCCAGCTCTGACATCGATATGGAGGAGGCGGCAAGGGTTATCCTGGAGGGAACGGAAAGGTTGTTCGACCTGAAGACCTTTAAGGAGATATACCTGGGGACCAAATTTAAAAAGTATGCCATTCAGACCCGGACAAAGGGTGCTCCCGAGATCACAAAAATTGTGGATGAGGAAGAGGACCGGGCGCTTACCGGCTTGATCTCCGTGGAGGAAGCCATTGACAATATGAAAAAAAGAGCCGATGAAGTGCTGAAGAAAGAGAAATAGACCCGGCAGACCCAAAAGGCTGTTCTACACGCCATACAATTCTGATATTCCAAAGGCACAATTAAACAGGGCTTTCATTGAATAAAATCCGGTTTGCGAACAAACCTCTATTTTTTGCTGCCCGGAATACAAAAATCAAAGGAGGATTTACATTGAATCTGGAACTGGAGAATAAAACCGTACTTGTAACAGGGGCCGCCCAGGGAATAGGAAGGGAAATAGCCGCAGCTTTTTACCAGGAAGGCGCCAGGGTGGTTTTGCTGGACTTGAACGGCTCCAAACTCAAAGCGGCATGCGCAGAACTGGACACCGGGGATGAAAGGGTGCTGGGACTGGAGTGTGACGTCACGAAGGAGCCCGATGTAGTCCGGTGCATAGAGAAGGTTTTCGAAAGCTACGGGACGGTGGATGTAGTGGTAAATAACGCCGGCATCGGCATACCGGCCCCCATACAGGAGATGACCCTGGAGTCCTGGGAAAAAGTTTTCAGCGTGAACATGACGGGAGTATTCCTGCTGTCAAAGCACGCATTCGCAAAAATGATGGAGCAAAAATCCGGGGTTATCTTAAGCATTGGTTCCTTCGCAGGAAAGAGGGGGACGCTGTATGGGGACAACACCTCCTATTCCGCGTCCAAGGCCGGAGTGATAGGCTTCAGCAAGGCACTGGCCATTGAAGGCGCAAGGCATGGCATACGGGTGCTTTCGGTGTGCCCGGGGGTGGTGGATACCGAGATACTTCAGGTCCATTCGCCTGAAAGAAGGGCGGCCATGGCTTCCATGATCCCTGTAAACAGGATGGCAAAGCCCCGGGAGATCGCCGATGTGATTGTGTTCCTTTGCTCTGCAAGAGCAGGATATATAACCGGAGAAATTACCGATGTAAACGGAGGGCTGTACATGGACTGAAAGGGACTCAAACAGGCAACGTCACATTAAAATTTTAAGGAGGAGCTTCGATGAATATTTTCTCAAAGAAGGTTTTAAAACAAATGGCGGTACTGGTGGTTCTGGCATTGTTGGCTACAAGCCTCATGGCCTGCGGAAATTCGGGGGAGAGCGCTCCCGCTGCAACCGCTGAAAACAAGACCGAAACCAAGGCTGCGGACCCGCAGGGAGGCAAGGAAGAGGCCCCGGCGGCTTTGAAGGGCGATATCCGCATGTGGACATTTTTGAATCCCACGGGAACCGACGGCAGGTCCGTCGCGTTGAAGCAAATGCTGGAGAGCTTCAAGGCAAAATATCCCGACGTGAAGGTGACGGTGGAGCCCCAGACCTGGGACGTTATGACGGGTAAATTCTTTGCGGCTCACAAAGCCGGCAACGCCCCCGATGTCATGTGGGTACTGCAGGACGAGCTGGGGACCGCCATAAAGCTGGGGACCCTGGAGCCTCTCGAAAACCTCTTTCTGAAGGACTGGAGCGCCGAGGAAATCGCCGACGTGGACGACGCCTTCTGGAGCATGGGCGCTTCCGACGGCAAGCATTACCAGGCCGCTCTTTCCAGGAATTATTTCGGCATTATCTACCGTGAGGACCTGTTCAAGGAAAAAGGGCTGGCGGTGCCAAAAACCTGGGATGAGCTGGTGGAGGCAGGGAAAAAGCTGACGGAGGTGGATGCCAGGACAGGTATTCAGCGGTATGGGCTGGGGCAGGCCTTCAGCGTGGACAAAGCGGATGCCCAGATCGGGGCCGGCGCTATTCTGGCAGGACAGGGTTCTCTGTTTACTGCGGACGGAAAGGCCAATTTCAACAATGATGTGGTAAAAAAAGCAATGGATATGCAGCTGGATATGGTAAGGGTACATAAAATCACACCGGAGACAGCCCTTACTTCCACACCGGAAGATTTGTACAAGGATTTTTCCGCAGGGAAATATGCCATGATCATGGGCGCCGGCGTACGTGTTTCAAAATTGCAGGCGGAGGCTACCTTTGGACCTGAAGCGGTCCAATTCATGCTGCTGCCCGGCTCCGACGGGAGCAAGAATTCTCCCACACCCATCGCGGGCTGGAGTGTAGGCGTATGGTCCGGAAGTAAAAACAAGGAAGCGGCAGGCCGTCTGGTTGAGCACATGATCAGTCCGGAAGCGGATAAACTGTGGGTGACGGCAGGAGGACAGGTTCCTTTCAGAAAATCCACTGTGGCAAGTGAGTCGGCCTTCTTTACCGAGAACAAGAACAAATTCCTCGCCGTTATGGCAGAGGGCTTTGCAAAGGCGGGATGGGCCCAGCCCACCGACTTTGCTATCAGCGGCTGGCGAATCGACCTGAACACCGTGGCCCAGGACGTGCTGGCCAACGGAATGACCGTTGACAAGGCGCTGGAAAAGGCTGAAAAGGCCTTTAACGACAGAAATGGAAGCAAATAAAACAAAAAAATCCGGGGCGGCACAAAAAGTGCCGCCTCGCAATAGAAGGGAGAGGGGTTATGTTCAGCGACAGGTCGAAATATAACCTGGGACTGCTTTTAGCGCTTCCTGCCACACTGCTTATCTTTGTGATATTGATTTCCCCCCTGTTTTACACCTTGTACCTGAGCGTGTACAACGCGGACTATTTGAATATCTCCGCCTTTGTAGGCCTGGAAAACTATGTGAAGATACTAAAGAATCCCCAGATACTGGGGTCCATCGGAACAACCTTTTACATCAGCTTCGCAGGCCTGGCCATTTCCATGGGGCTGGGCACCCTGCTGGCTCTCTGGGTGGACAAAAGGAGTGGGAAATTCTCCTACGCCCTGCAAATTGTTGGACTGGTGCCCTGGGTCACTTCCATGGTGGTGGGAGGCCTGCTGTGGAAATGGATACTGGACCCGGACCTGGGACTGTGCAATTACATCTTCCGCACCCTGGGTTTGCCTGCCGTCAATATCTACCAGACGGGCTTTACCGCCCTCTGGGCGTTGATCATCGTCATGGCCTGGAGGACCATCGGCTATGCGATGGTCATGATTCTGGCGGGCCTGAAGGGGATCCCCGACGACATCATTGAAGCGGGAAATGTGGACGGTGCCAGCAGATTCCAGATATTCTGGAGGATTAAATTCCAGATCATCAAGACACCCTTGATGATTTCCTCCATCGTTTTGTTCATGAGCAATTTCAACAATGTGACCATCCCCATGGTCCTGACGGGCGGGGGACCGGGGAACTCCACGGCCGTCACCTCACTGGAGCTGTACAGGATGGCATTTTCCTTCTACAAATTCGGAGATGCAAGTGCCTTTTCCTTTATACTTTTTGCCATCAATGCCATTCTTACCATCATTTACATTAAGGCGGTGAAATACGATGTATAAAAAGGAAAGCGGAAGGGCTGCAGGCAAGGTTTTGGAAGTTACGGTGTTTGCAATCCTGCTGGTGGTCAACCTGATACCCATTTATTGGGCCGTCCTTACGTCCTTTAAAAGTAAACGTGAAATTTTTGTATTTCCACCCAGGCTTATAAATTTTGCTCCTACCTTTGAGCACTATCAAACCATCATCAACGACGGATACCTGCGCTCGATCCTGAACAGTATTTTTTACTGCGGGATTTGCGTGGCAGCAGGCATATTTTTAGGCTATCTGGCTGCCTACGGGCTCCAGCGGTACCAGTTCAGGTTCAAAAAGCTCATATTTTTCATGATCGTATCCTGTGTCCCGCTGTCCATCGGCAGTGCGGCGCTGCTGATCCCCAATTACGTATTCATGTCACAGATCGGCTTGATAAATAAATGGTACACGCTGGTCATACTGTTCACGGCATACAACCTGCCCATGGCAATATGGATACTGCGCAGCGGTATAGAGAGTGTGCCTGTTGAAATAGAAGAGGCGGCCAAAATTGACGGCTGCAATAAAAATTATATCCTATGGAACATCGTGTTTCCCCTGATGCTTCCTTCGGTGGCGTCGGCCTCCCTGTTCATATTTATCGGCGCATGGAACGAGTTCATCCTGGCGGCGGTCATGGTGGATTCACCAAAGCTTATGCCGGTCCAGGTGGCCATATACAATTATCTGGGCTTCTTCGGCCAGGAATGGGGTCCGCTGACGGCTTCAGCTTCCCTGGCCATCATTCCCACGCTTGTCATCTTCACTTTGCTGGGGAAAATGCTGATATCGGGGCTTACCCAGGGCTCCGTCAAGGGATGAGGCAATTACGCAAATTCAGAATAAAAAGGAGAAGAGAAAGATGCTTAAAAAGACACAGGTAGAATACGACGTAGCGGTGATCGGAGGCGGACCGGGAGGAATTCCGGCGGCGATGGCGGCAGCCAGGCACGGAGCCAGGGTGCTGCTGGTGGAGAGGAACGGCTTTCTTGGGGGCGCAGCGGCTTCAGGACTGGGCTTGCTGGGATTTTTGGACAGGCAGGGGAGAAGGGTGCTGGGAGGAATCCCGGAGGAATTGGTACAAAGGCTCGCGGAGGTGGGCGGGACCCTGGGACACAACCCATGCCCGGTGCACAATTCCATCACGCCCATTCAGCCCGACATATTCCGCATCATTGCCATCGAAAAGTGCAGGGAAGCGGGTGTGGACCTGCTGATGCACTGCGAGCTTCTGGACGTGAAGGTGGAGAACGGAAGGATAAAAAAGGTGGTTGTTTTCGGCAAGGGGCAGCAGATAGAAATCGATGCAAAGATCGTGGTGGACGCCACTGGAGACGGGGATGTGGCCTACATGGCAGGAGCTTCCTATATCAAGGGGCAGGATGGGACAGGGCTGATGCAGCCTTCCACCCTGATGTTCACCATCGGCAATGTGGACCTGGAGGCATTTTTTGAGTACATCGAAAAGAACCCTTCGGAGATCGAGCTCCCCGACACCTATGACGCCGGATACACCGTGGACTTTTTCCGTAAAACCCCGGGACACTGCTTCATCGGCTTGAAAGCCCTGCTGGCAAAAGCCAAAGAGAACGGAGAATATACTATTCCCAGGGACCGCTTTATCTATATCATCAGTCCCAATAAAGGCCAGGTGGCGGTCAACAGCACCCGGGTACTGAACATTGACGCCACAGACCCGTGGGAGCTGACCCGGGGAGAGACGGAGGGGCACCTGCAGATCCTCCAATTGATGAAGCTCCTCAAAAAATATGTGCCCGGCTTTCATGAGAGCCATGTTTCGTCCATCGCTCCGGGCCTTGGAATACGTGAAACCCGGAGAATCAGGGGAATCGACACCTTTACCAGGGAAGACATGCTGGCAAACAAGATACCGGAGGACACCATCGCTTTGGGAGCGTACAACATCGACATCCACCATGGGGCCGATGAAACCATCAATCTGACTTCCCTTGAAAGACCCTATGGAATCCCATACGGCTGCCTGGTGAGCAAGGACATCGGCGGGCTGCTGACCAGCGGGAGGTGCATTTCGGTGGACACCCAGGTATACGGCTCCATGCGGGTCATGGGTACCTGCATGGCCATAGGGCAAGCCGCGGGAGTGGCCGCCGCACTTTCGGCGGGTAAAGGCTGCCTGCCGTCGGAGCTGTCCTACCGGGAAGTTACGGCTGCCCTTGAAAAGGACGGAGCCATGCTGACCCTATAGCGTTTGACAGAAAGAACAGGTGAAGAGAAATGAAACAAACAAAAAAAATGAAGGCTTATGTGGTAGATGGAAAGCAGCGGGGCCGGGTGGAGGAAATAGACATTCCGGAGCCCGGGGAATATGAAGTGCTGATCAAGGTGGAGGCTGCGGGTATCTGCGGGACAGATGCCCACATCTACCTGGGAGAGTATTTTTCTTTCTACCCGCTGGTTCCCGGACATGAATTTTCCGGAACCGTTGCTGCCGTGGGCCAAAAGGTAGAACAGTTTTCCGTGGGGCAGCGGGTGGTATCCGACCCCAATATTTTTTGCGAGAAATGCTATTTCTGCAAGCAAAACCTGCAGAACCACTGCCTGGATTTCCAGGCCACGGGGGTGACGCGGAACGGGGCCTTTGCACAGTATGTGGCGGTTCCCGAGAGTACCGTATTCCCCATAAAAGGAATGGATTTTACTCAGGGAGCCTTGATAGAGCCCCTGGCCTGCGTGGTATACGGACAGGAAAGGGCGCGCCCGGCGCCGGGGCAGCATGTGCTGATCCTGGGGGCGGGCGCTATCGGTCTTTTGCATCTGCAACTGGCCGTCCACAACGGGGCGGCTTCTGTAACGGTGGTTGACCTCAATGCCGACCGGCTGAAGCTGGCAAAGGAAATGGGCGCCCTGCATACCGTCCTTGCAGGACGGGAGCTGGAGAAGGGACTGGGTTCCATTCAGCCCATGGGCTTCCAGCTGGTCATCGATGCCACCGGCATACCGGCAGTCATCGAAGAAGCGGTCCGCTATGTCAGGGCGGACGGCACCCTTCTCCTCTTTGGCGTGTGTCCGGCGGACAGCAGGATAACACTGAACCCTTACGAAGTTTTCAAGAAGGACTTGAGGATTGTGGGCTCCTTTGCCCTGAGAAAGACTTTTCAGCAGGCCATTTCCCTCATCGAGAGCGGTGCCGTCAATGTGGCGCCTTTGATCGGGGAAACCGTCACTCTCCCGGAACTGCCGGAGGCTCTGGAGCGTTTTGTCCATGGGAAAACTTCCATGAAGGTTATCGTGCGGCCCGGCTTGTGACAAGGGGACACGCGTGACAGGGGGACGGTTCTCTGACACACTCTGGTTGTGTGTCGGAGAACCGTCCCCCTGTCACGCGTTGTCATATCCGGCTGTTTACCACTTCGGTGATTTTAATTTTCAATTCGCTTCCTTCCTTGCGGAAGGCGGCAATTTTTTCTGATGCATCCATCCTGACGTTAGCGTCGGAAATGCCGGGAAGGTTGATATTTACATTCAGCGCCGCCCCTTCAAGTCCGGCGAAGGCCAGAAGGGATCCGACGCCAACGTCGGATACGGCATTTTTATTCCCGTACCGGGCGATATGCAGCTGGTGCCTCAAGATGCCCAAACACTTTTCCGCTACCGTCAGAGGCACCTGCAATGCATATAAGGCTGCCTGCTGCATGCTGTCCTCTCTGTTCTTTCGCTCCTCTTCCGTCTCTTTCGGCAGCTTCATGGCCTCCATGAACAGGCGGAAGGCCTTGGTGTCTTCGTCCACCAGCATCGAAAGCTCTTGATTCAAGGCTTTGACCGCTTCAAAATCCTCCAGGGCCTTGTGCCGGATATTTTCCTCCAGTGCTTCAAAGGATTTTTTGCCGGTAGAAAGGTTTACCACCATCATCGTCAGCGAGGAGGCCAGAACTCCTGAAAGGGCTGCGGTACTGCCGCCGCCGGGGGC
>JAFADI010000087.1 GCA_023424965.1 Bacillota bacterium | reverse complement strand
GGAGCTCAATGATGTCATAGAGAGGACCCTTGACGAAGAGATGAGGTTCAAGCTGAGAGATTCCTGGTACAGTTTGGGCAAAGCCCTGGATAAAAAGGTAAAACTCAAGTAAAAGCTCCAGGGCATCGAGCCCTATCACTTTGGCCGGATTTGCTCTGCAAATGGCCAAAAATAAGACAAAAACCCGCCGCTCCGGCGGGTTTTTTATTTATGGCAATGTCAAGCTGGTATGCAAGTGCAGCCAGCTAGTGCTGGATGTGGTCAACGGATTGGCGGCACCGGGCACAAACGCAATACAGTGGAATGACATCGGAGGCCTGGCTCAGCAGTGGAAGCTGACACAACTGAACGGATACCCGGTTTGAATGGATTTCTGAAAAATATAAAATATTTACCCTTGACGGGCCTTCCTGGATACTGTTAAGAGTGTGGAAATTATTGTAAGGAATCTGGAAATAGTGTAACATAATATTTAATTGTAGCGCTAATTCTAAGGTAACAACCGGGGGTATGTTTTATGTTTTTCCTGAACAGGTACTCAGCCAATCAAACGTACAAAAATATTGCCAATAACATAAGAAACGACCTGAAAGCAACTTTCGAGAAGAAAGGCATCGATGTCACAAAAATCTATATAGACGTCAACTCCGGGAATCTTAGCGTTCAGGTGTATGTAGGACAAAACCAGCAGGATGTTATAGAGGTATAAGGCAAAGCTCTTTGGAGATGGCAACAAAAAACACGGATGGGCACATCCGTGTTTTTTCTATTTAACTGTACAAATTAACTGTACAAAAGCTCAATAAATTTCCTGCCGTTTTCGATGGACTTCAACACGCTGGCGGCGGCAGGTCCTCCGGGAAGGCTCCGTCCTGCCACACACTTCTCAAGGCTGATTTCAGAATAGACATCCTCCTCAATCACCGGGTCGAAGTTCTTAAATTCCTCCATGGTCAGCTGGTCGATGGCTTTGTCGTTCTGTATGCAATAAATGACCATTCTTCCGATGACTTCATGAGCGCTCCTGAAAGGCATTCCCTTTTTCACCAGGTAGTCGGCGATATCCGTCGCGTTGGTGAAGCCGCCCTGGGCAGCTTTATACATGTTTTCACCTTTGAGCTTCATGGTGGAGAGCATTTTCGTAAATACCGGCAGGCACATTTTTACCGTGTCAACCGCGTCGAAAATGGCCTCCTTATCCTCCTGCATGTCCTTGTTGTAGGCCAGGGGCAGGGACTTCATGACGGTCAGAAGGGTCATCAGGCTGCCGTAGACCCTGCCTGTTTTACCTCTCACAAGCTCCGCCACATCGGGATTTTTCTTCTGGGGCATGATGCTGCTGCCTGTGCTGTAGGCGTCATCCATTTCCACAAAGCCGAATTCATGGGAAGACCATAGAATGAGCTCCTCACTGAACCTGCTCAAATGCATCATGAGGATGGAGAGGCAGGAAGCCAGTTCAATGGCAAAATCCCTGTCGCTTACACCATCCAGGCTATTTTCGGTGATTGTGGCAAATCCCAGTTCACCGGCAACCATCTCCCTGTCCAGGGCATAAGTTGTACCCGCCAACGCGCCGGACCCGAGGGGCATTCTATTTGTCCTCCCGTAACAGTCATCAAGCCTTTCCAGGTCCCTTCGCAGCATCTGGAAATAGGCCATCATGTGATGGGCGAAGGTGATGGGCTGTGCCCTCTGAAGGTGGGTATAGCCCGGAAGGATGGTGTGCAGGTTGTTTTCCGCCAGGTCAAGCAAAACGGATGCAAGGGATGCCAGCATTTCCTTGATTGCATGGATCTCTTCCTTAAGGTACATTCGTATATCCAGGGCCACCTGGTCGTTCCGGCTTCTTCCCGTATGCAGCCTTTTTCCCACGTCGCCGATCCGGGAAATCAATATTTTTTCTATGTTCATGTGGATGTCTTCCGCATCAACCTCAAACTCCACGAGACCCTTTTCGATATCCTCCAGTATTTCCAACAGGGTCTTCTGGATGAGGACGGAATCTTCCACCGGGATGATGCCGCACTTTCCAAGCATCTTCGCGTGAGCAGCACTTCCCAGGATGTCTTGCCTGTACATTCTGCTGTCGAACCGGATGGAGGAATTGAAATCATCCGTCAGTCTATCCGTGCCCTTTTGGAACCTGCCACCCCAAAGCTTCATAATTTCACCTCGAATTTATTTCTTTTCCTTATTCTTAAGCATCAGTGCCCGCACTTTAAGAGGCAGGCCGAAGAGATTGATGAAGCCGCCGGCATCCTTATGGTCGTAAGCGGTGCTGTAGCCGAAGGTGGAGATTTCCTCACTGTACAGGGAATACTCCGATTTTGCTCCCGCAGGCATGCAGTTTCCTTTATACAGCTTCAGCCTGACAGTTCCTGTTACGGTCTGCTGGGTTGAATCCACGAAAGCGGAAAGGGCTTCTCTCAGAGGAGTATACCACTGGCCGTTGTAAACCAGTTCTGCAAAGCGCTGTGCAACGATATCCTTGTAATGCAGCGTATCCCTGTCAAGGCAAATGAGCTCCAGCTCCCTGTGGGCCGCGTAAAGGACGGTGCCTCCGGGAGTTTCGTATACGCCCCTGGATTTCATTCCCACCAGCCTGTTTTCAACCATGTCCACAATGCCCACGCCGTTTTCCGCGCCCAGCTTGTTGAGCACGTCGACCAACTGTACGGGACCGTATTCCACGCCGTTTACCTTTTTGGGAATACCCTTTTCAAAATAAATTTCAACATAGGTCGGCTTGTCTGGGGCCTTTTCTGGAGAAACCATCAGCTTGAGAAGCTTCTCGTACTGCGGCTCGTTCCAGGGGTCTTCCAGGTCCTGGCCCTCATGGCTCAAATGCCAGAGATTCCTGTCCATGCTGTAGTTGTCTTTTTTGGTAACAGGAAGGGGAATGTTTCTTTCCTGGGCATAGTCGATGGCATCTTCCCTGGATTTGATATCCCAGATTCTCCAGGGGGCGATAATTTTCAAGTGGGGTGCCAGGGCTTTTACGGTAAGCTCAAACCGCACCTGGTCATTGCCCTTTCCCGTAGCGCCGTGGGATATGGCGGTGGCACCTTCCTTTTCAGCGATTTCCACCATTCTTTTGGCGATTAACGGCCTTGCAAAGGAGGTACCGAGCAGATATTTCCCTTCGTACACTGCCCCGGCTTTGAGGGTGGGGTAGATGAAGTCGGTAATGAATTCTTCCTTTAAATCCTCTATGTATATTTTGCTGGCGCCTGTTTTAATGGCCTTTTCATTTAAGGGATCCAGTTCTTCACCCTGTCCCACATCCGCCGCCATTGCGATAACCTCATAATCGTAATTTTCCTTCAGCCACGGTATGATAATGGAGGTATCCAACCCTCCGGAATAGGCCAGGACCACTTTTTCCTTCTGACTCATATATATTCCTCCTTAAAAATGTGTTAAAATAAATTGTGAAAATCGCTTTTTATTTGCCCGATATAACTTGTATAAATTATAGTTTACTGATGAAAATTATACAACATTATGCATAAATATTCAATAAAATTTATAAATATTCATACGGAGAAAATTATGATCATCATGGGGATTGATCCTGGATTTGCAATTACCGGCTTTGGTATAGTAAAATATCAGGGGAACAAATTTTCGGTCATCGATCACGGGGTAGTGACAACAGAGGCCGGCATACCGTTACCAAAGAGGCTTCTGATGCTGAGTGACGGTCTGGAAGAGCTTGTTTTGAAATACAGACCTGAAGCCGTGGCGGTGGAGGAATTATTCTTCAACAAAAACATAAAAACCGCTTTGAATGTAGCCCACGGCAGGGGGGTAGCGCTGCTTACGGCGGCAAAAGCCGGTCTGGAGGTGTGGGAATATACACCGCTCCAGGTCAAACAATCCGTTGCCGGATATGGAAGGGCCGAAAAAGCGCAAATACAGCAAATGGTCAAAATCATCCTCAACCTGCCGTCCATTCCAAAACCCGACGATGCCGCCGACGCCCTGGCCGTGGCCATATGCCACGGGCACTCCTTCAAACTGGGAGCCATCACAAACCTGATGGAGAAGGTGAAAAGGTAGAAAAGCAAGTCTTGACTGAAGCTTGTTTAAAATACATTGCGAGAGGGAGATAAATGTGTTTGCATATATAAAAGGAAAGCTGGATTACAGGCACAATGATTATGTGGTGGTGGAGGCAAACGGAGTAGGCTACAAGATCTATACCGCATTATCAACGCTGGAGGCGATAGGCCAGCCCGGGAGCGATGTGAAAATCTTCACCCACCACTATGTGAGGGAGGATATGATGAGTCTCTACGGTTTCATTACCCAGGAGGAATTGGGGATGTTCGAACTTCTTATCGGTGTGTCGGGGGTTGGACCGAAAGCCGCCGTATCCCTGATCTCTTCGATTTCGCCGTCGAAGTTCGGCCTGGCGGTCATCACGGATGATGCCAGGACCTTGACAAAAGCCCAGGGGATAGGAAACAAGATGGCCCAGAGAATAATCCTGGAGCTTAAAGATAAAATAAAGAAGGACCAGCTGGCTGCCGTAGAGGGTATCAAGGAGGACCGCCTGCCGGTGGACAAGTCCAGTTCCAGGACTTCGGAGGCCATCAGCGCTTTGATGGTTTTGGGCTATACGCCCATTGAAGCCAGCCGTGCCGTGGCTGCGGTCTATTCCGAGGAGATGGACCTGGAGGCCATCATCAAGGGCGCACTGAAAGGACTGGTCAGATAAGCACCAGTGATCCTAAACAAGGAAGAAAAGGGAAGCGAAATGGAGACAAATATGGAAGAAAGACTCATTGGCTGTGAAATGAAACAGGAAGATTATGATGAACTGAGCCTGCGGCCGAGAAAATTCAATGAATATATAGGGCAGACAAAGGTGAAGGAGAACCTGACGGTTTTCATCGAAGCGGCCAAGCAGAGGAAGGAAGCCCTGGACCACGTGCTGCTCTACGGCCCGCCCGGGCTGGGGAAAACCACCCTTGCCAGCATTATCGCATCGGAACTGGGGGTGAATATCAGGATTACCTCCGGTCCGGCCATTGAAAAGCCCGGAGACCTGGCGGCAATACTGACCAACCTGGGAAGCTACGACGTGTTATTTATCGATGAAATACACCGCTTGAACAGGAGTGTTGAAGAAATCCTGTATCCGGCGATGGAGGACTATGCCCTGGATATTATCATAGGAAAGGGGCCCAGTGCCCGTTCCATCAGGCTGGACCTGCCCAAATTCACCCTCATCGGCGCCACAACAAAGGCGGGCTCTTTGACCTCACCTTTAAGAGACAGGTTTGGCGTCATTAACAGGCTTGAGATGTATGAGCCCCATGAGCTGAAAAAAATCGTCACCCGTTCGGCCGGCATATTGAACATGGGTATCGACGAGGAGGGGGCTTCGGAAATAGCCAGACGCGCAAGGGGGACGCCAAGGATCGCCAACAGATTGCTCAAGCGTGTGCGGGACTTCGCCCAGGTGAAGGCGGACGGACACATCAACCTGCAGGTGGCCAACATGGCGCTGGATGCCCTGGAGGTGGACAAAATAGGCCTTGACGGCGTTGACCGCAACATGCTCATGACCATTATCGACAAGTTTGCAGGGGGGCCTGTGGGGCTGGATACCCTGGCCGCATCCATCGGAGAGGAAACGGAAACCATTGAGGACGTCTATGAACCCTATCTGCTTCAACTGGGCTTCATAAACAAGACCCCCAGGGGCAGGACCGCCACAAAGCTTGCCTATGAGCACTTCGGACTCCGTTATGAATAAATTTTATTGAATGATATAAAATAACGTGTTGTGCCAGTCGGATATTTACTGGTACAACACGTTATTTTAGAGAGGTAAGGAAAATGAAACTTTTGTTCCACATGTGCTGCGCACCATGCTCCGTTTACCCTGTAAAGGTGCTTAGCGAAGAGAATATGGAATTTGAGGGCTTTTTTTATAATCCCAACATTCATCCCCAGGAAGAGTTCCTGCGGCGCAAAGAAAATGTTGAAAGATTGGCCGCCCTCAAAAACATGAGGGTTGAATATGATGGTGAGTTTTTGCAGGACCGATGGCAGTCCTTTGAAGGCCCCGGGGATGGGAGATGCACCATGTGCTATGCCCTCCGGATGGACAGGACGGCGGAAGTGGCGAAAAAAAAGGGCTTTGATGCTTTTACCACGTCCCTTCTGGTCAGTCCATACCAGAAGCATGAGTTAATCAAAGAACTGGGTGAAAAAGCCGCCGGAAAACATGGGGTGGAATTCTATTACAGGGATTTCAGGCCCGGATTCCGGGAGGGACAGCAGCTGGCAAAGGAGATGGAGCTATACAGGCAGAAATACTGCGGATGCATCCTTTCTCTGGATGAATCGGATTATATGAAGAGAAAGAGCAAACAGAAGGGACAGTGAAGCCGTGGACTTCATGCAATCTATGGGAAAAATGCTCATAATATTGGGCATCATCATAATTTTAGTGGGAGCAGGGCTGATGTTTGGCAGCAGACTGGGTATTGGCAGGCTTCCCGGAGACATATTCGTCAGGAGAGGTAATTTTACATTTTATTTTCCCCTGGTGACCAGTATTGTACTGAGTATTCTTTTGACGGTACTGTTTAATATTTTCCGTTTTAGAAAATGAAATAAGTTTTGGAAGACGGCCGTTGCAGTTATTCTGCGGCGGCTTTTATCTTATTTTTATTTGTTTCCCTTTTATGTCATCAAAGAAAATCCTTCTGCGTTAAATTACAATTTCATTACAAAAGATTAAAAAATGGTAAAAAGACAGGAGAAATCCATAATTGTGTCGAAATATATGTTAGCAGCTTTTAGCACAGGAAGAAAAAACATGCATTATGTATGTTGA
>JAFADI010000031.1 GCA_023424965.1 Bacillota bacterium | reverse complement strand
TCGGCTGTTGAAGCGCCATTGATATCCATTATCTTGCCGCTGTTACGGTTCTTGATCTTATAGTAGCCGCCGCCTGCATCAATAAACTGCCACTGCTGGCTTGCAGCCGTGCTATTTGTCATTTGGACTATATTTGCACCGTCGGCAGTTGACGCACTGGCGGGCTGCAAGGACTTACCGCTGTTCCTGTTCACTATTGTGTAGTATGAGGTCGTATCCACCGGTGGAGTTGTGGGTATTACCGTCCCTGTTGAGGTAATTGTAATCGTACCGCTTGTAACTCCGCTTGCTGATGCAGTAATCACACTTGTTCCACCCGAGTATGCCCGGAACTCAATACCGTTAATCCCGTCAGGTGTGGTAAGGGTTATGGATTTACCCGTTGGGAATACACCCGGGCCTGAAGTAACGGTGAGGGTTACACTAAGATTGTTGCTGATCTGCACATTGCTTGAGTTCAATACTTTAACCCTTATCTGGCAATCATCGGTTCCATCAGACCCTATTGTCGTCTTATCGGCAGAAAGACTCAGCTTCGAAGCTGTTCCGCTTGCAGGCCATGTTGGTGCGGCTGTTCCCAGCCATCTATTACGCAAGTAATACCAACGTCTCTTTTCTATTCTGTTATTGTCAACAGCTCCCGACATACCAACGGTTGCACCCTTAATAGTCCCGTAATCAAATCCGCACCAGTGTGCCGAACCCAACAAATATGCATTCTCATTATCACTATTTGCACTATAGGCCCCTGGACGCCCGGACGCTTCAACAGGATCCCATATTTCGGTAAACATTTGCGGTGTTGTGCTTTGAGCCGGTGCACTTCCATTTTTCCCATAAACATCGGCAGTCCCTGATGAGAAATTTGTTACCCTCATTGTCGGCCTTGACGGATCAAGACTGTGCACAAGAGTATTTAACGAGTCTGTGGTCAATGCACCATCGGTCGGTTCATTGCCCAGGCTCCAGAACATAACGCTGGGATTGTTCCTTGCTATCCTGACCATATCGGTTATTTGCTGCTGCAAATTCGATACGAAAGGTGCATAATCGCCTGATGAGCTTGCCGGTGAAGCAGCATTTCCGGAGTAGCCGCCCCTTCCCCAGTATGGCGCTTCCAGCATAAGCACCAATCCCAGCTTATCGCATGCTTCAATCTGTGAAGGATCCTTTGGATAGTGTGAGCCCCTGATAAAGTTCGCTCCCATATCCTTCATTTGTTTTATATCCCTGGCCAGTGCGGCATTTGTAACCGCTGTACCCCATCCCGCATGGTCCTGGTGAATATTTGTACCGCGAAGGAATAAATGCGAGCCATTGAGATAAAAGCCTGCGTTTGCTGTTGACTGAAACCATCGGATACCAAACGGCGTCGTATATGTGTCAACTAATGTGCTGCCATTGTAAATCTCTGTGTTAACCTTATACATATATGGATTCGAAGGTGACCAGAAGGTTGGACTGCTCACGGTTGTACTTTGTGAGAAATTATATGTTGCCCCCGCCGCAATGCTTTGTGTGCTTTGCACCGTAGCAACAACAGTATTGCCGGCATTTAAGACAGAGCTTTTCACCATGCAGCTGATTGATGCGCTGCTGTCATTTTTAACTTCGGTTTGAATTTTTACCGGCGCCGAACTATATGAAGTCGGAAGTGTATATCCGGCGGAACTGGTTAATGCACCGCCAAAAGGCGTCGTTACAAACGTCCCATACCAGGTAACGTGAAGGGGATTTGTTGTAACAAGGTATACGTCCCTGTAAATACCGCCAATGAAGTTATTGTCTCCATCACGGGGTGCTATTTGAGGATCCCAATCGCTGCTCACCCTGACAGCAATAACATTGCTTCCGCCAAATACGATCTGCGGAGTTATATCATAGCTAAAGCCGGTATATCCGCCTTTGTGTTCGCCGACAAGGGTACCGTTCACATACACCCAGCAGTGAAGAAAAACTCCTTCAAACTCAATGAACATCCTGCTTGAGCTCACTGCCGAATCAACATTGAAGGTTTTGCGGTACCATCCCTGTCCTCCAAAGTTTACGCTGGTTGCGATATTATATGGCTGATTAAAGCAATGGGGAAGGTTTACACCCGTCCAGCTTGAATCATTATAGCTTGTGGCCTGAGGCGTGCCGCTCGGGGTTCCCGAATAGTATTTCCAGCCTGTATTGAAAACCTCCCTGGTACGGTCAGTTACTGCCGCCGCTGAGGTGCTGAATGCAGGCACCAGTGTCATACTCATACTGATAAGCAGAATAAAAATCACCGATCTATAACTTTTGCATTTTATACCCATCCTGTATTCCCTCCAATATGTTTTAAGTGGTATATTGGATTTACCGGTATGCGAGAAATCTCCACATACCGGTAAAATTTATTATTGCTTGACAAAACTCCACATCTGATTGGTTCCGCCATTGTCGGTCCATTGGATGGCCTGGGCCCCATCTGCTGTTGACTTATCTTTGATATCGAGAATCTTGCCGCTGTTGCGGTTTTTAATCTTATAGTAGCCCCCGCCTGCATCTACAAGCTGCCACTGCTGGTTGTTGCCTCCGTTGTCGGTCCATTGGATATTTGCAGCGCCGTCGGCTGTTGAAGCGCCATTGATATCCATTATCTTGCCGCTGTTACGGTTCTTGATCTTATAGTAGCCGCCGCCTGCATCAACAAACTGCCACTGCTGGCTTGCAGCCGTGCTATTTGTCATTTGGACTATATTTGCACCGTCGGCAGTTGACGCACTGGCGGGCTGCAAGGACTTACCGCTGTTCCTGTTCACTATTGTGTAGTACGAAGTTGTATCCACCGGTGAGGTCGTCGCTATGCCTGCTCCATTATAGGCTCCTATATTGGGCAAAGCTGTCGAAGACACCGCATTTCCCCAATAATCCTTACCGCCGTTGTTACTTTCAAGGATACCTCTTCCAAGGCATGGTGAGCCTGCCTTGAGCTTATACCCGTCCGCAGTATTCCTGCCAATGGAGGCGGAGTTAGGGCTTACCAGCATAGGGTCAGCCTTCACAGCTGTTGTATCTTCACCTGGTGCTGTTACGCCGTAGTAGCAGTTGTTCTTATATGTCCAGGCTGACTGGTCGTCGGTAGGGATTGATTTGGCAAGATAAAAAATATTGTTTTCTATGCTTGTCTGTCCCGAGTTTCCGCCCCAGGAACTGTTTACAAAAAGTTTTGTTGCCGGTGATCCGCCGGGTACGGAAATGGTATTGTTGTAAATTTTCGTACCGACTGTTCCGGGACCATTGAGTACAAAAATGTTTCCTCCGCCGGTAGCATCGTTTTGGCTTATATTGTAGCGGATAATGCTGTTGGTGTTGAAATAGGAAGAGCCGGGCGAGCAAACCAGTATGAAACCGCCTACATTGTCATGCGAATAGTTATACTGCATGATTGTGCCATTGCTCCAGTAGTCACAATCGTAGCCCTGTCCGTCAAGCGTATTTCTGGTAAGGTACGCTTCATTATACTGGAAGGTTGTGTTATCGCTATTCCATGGCCAGAATGCAACGGAATAGTAATTATTGGTATAGTACCAGCGGTTGCAGTCGTGTGCGACATTGTACTGCACAAGAGCATTTTTACATGCTATCGGCACAACACCATCTCCATCAATGTTGTAGATGGAACAGTTTTGAACGACATAATTTGTAAAAGCCGCCTGGTCGAAATACGCGGTATCTCTTGTCTGGTAGCCTCCTGAAATAATACACCAGGTACTCCAGGTAACGATGCCCTGTCTTCCGCAGTCGTAGACAGTACACCCATCTATTTTTACGTCATTAAACCTTGTTACAGTCCCTGTTTTCCCCTTTACTTCCACCAGAATACCGGCAGACGCATCATCGTCCTTTTTGTTATCTCCATTGACGCCATGAACCTTAAGGCCCGTAAGATAAATGTGATTCAATGTTCCAAAGTTCTCGCCTACAATATGCACGCCTCTTCTTCTGGCCACAGAAGAACCCGTATTTGTTATCTCCAGGTTATTTATTTCCCAATACTGCTGGTTGTACAAATAAAGCGCATCCACATTGCTTCCCCCGCCATTGATGATGGGAAGGTTTCCTGTGCCGTACTTGTCAATAATAATGGGGCTCGCGGAAGTACCGCTTCCTTTGGGGGAAAGCAGTCCCGACCATGTACATCCTGCTTTAAAATAGATCTTATCCCCTGCTCCAAAAGTAACAGAATTGACTTTTGACAGGGTCTTCCATGCCGCTGACGTACTGGTACCGTTATTGCTGTCATTTCCTCCGACGGAATCGACATAATAGCTGGTGTTTGCTGCATAAGTCACACCTGGCATGGCAGCAAAGATGGTACTGAAAACCATCAATAAAGTTAAAAAAACGGACACTGATCTTTTTGATTTCATCACTTGACCTCCTTAAATGATATTGGAATTTTTTAAATTAAAACGGATGAAATTTCTTTTCAAAACGCGTATCCCGGTGATGTATTAAAAAAACAGCATCACCGGGATATCCGCCACCATCCGCTTCTTACCGCTATTATAAAATAGGTTTACATTTGCACAAATATGTAAAGTATAAATTACGCCGGAATTTTATTATATTTTATACTTTTAACCCTGGGTCTTTCTGTTGTCTCCCAGCACATTACCAATCATCGCTCTAATGCTTGTTAACAGGTGCCTGGAATTACGGCAGCCGAACTTTTTTGCCAGCACCTTTATCCTGTATTTCACCGACGGTTCTGATATGTACAGCCGTTTGGCCATATCCTTATATTTCAGTTCGTTGAAAAGCATCTCCAGAATGATGAGCTCTTCCTGTGAAAGATGCGAAAATAGCTGCTCGACCTCCTCAAGCTTGTTAATGCCTGTATGGGAGTATAGTATTCTTTTGGATGCCAGGCTATCTGCAATATCGTTAAAATGGTAGAAGCATTTGAAAGGTTCCCGTATATAATTTTCATAGCCAGGCTCATTATAAAGCTTAGCCTGCTGCAAAAGAGAGGAACCAGGGTTTCCGGCCCCTGAAGACTCACGGATAACCAGATCGTACCGGGTATGGATTTTCATCGAAGAAATTTGATGACAATAGTAAAGAATCTTGGCTCCATTTGCCGCTACACGCCCCAGGCTTGCATAATCAAGCCTTACTGTCGTGAGTTTTGGAGCAACAATTCTGCCCAGGATATTGTCATCAAATCCCGTAATTGCCAGCTGATCAGGAATGCAAATCCCTCTGTTTTCCGCCTCAAACATCAGAAGCATGGCAATAGCGTCTGTGGAACAGACTACTGCATTATATTTATCTATCCTGTCCAGAAGTTGATTTATGGCATCATAAATGTTCCTGTTCCCATAAGTAAAAACATCCTCGATGCTGAAGCCCAGGCTGTTCTCCTGCAGTCCAAGCCTATACCCGGAAACTTTTGCCGCGTCAACGGAGACAGAATTATTCAGTCCCAGGAAGGCAATTCTCCTCCTGCCGGTTTTTATCAAATGAAAAGTCAGGTCCTTTACAGCAGAGATATAATCTATTGAAACAGAATTGATGTTTGAAGTGGAATGGGATACGGAATTATACATCACCATGGCAAAGGAAATGTCATTTCTTATTGCCTCCCTGATAAACTCAATTTCATTAAAAACATCCAGACTCCAGACCAGTGTCGCGTGCCTGCTTCTATTACAGTATTCTACATAGTCTTTGGGAGATACCAGATCGGAATCTATAAAGCAGATTTTAAAGCCATCCTCTTCGCATTCATTTTCTACCGCCTTATAAAAACGACTGAATCCATGAAAAATTTTGATGCTCCCAGGTGCATATACATGAATTTTCGGTAATTTCAACTTATATCACCCTTAAAACAACTCAAATTTTAATGAAAGCAACTTAAAGTATAACAACCTTCTCCCAAAAATTGGATGATTTATTATTTGTTTTATTGATATATTATTTGATTTGGTAAGTTTAAACGACAATATTAACACAGCCTACGATGGTCCGGAAGGTAAGAGGGCCTGTTCAATAAGGTTTTACCCTATAGAACAGGCCCTTTCTGTATTGCAACTTGATGTTCAGCAATCACTGCTTAACAAGCTTGATATAGTCAAAGCCTAAATCGTACCCTGAGCTGCTTGAGTTCTTGCCGGTAACCTTATATCTGAATGTCTTGTCACCGACGATCCCGAAGTAAACGTCAGCCGACGCCTCTTTAAATGCCGCCGACGACTGGTACATATCAATCGCCGAACCGAAGTTGGTACCATTTATGGCAAGCTGCGCAATGCCTCTTGTAGAAGCACTCCGGTAACCGGTTACCACCTTATAATTACCGGTAGAAGGCACATTAACGGTAAAATCCACATAATCACCGGTTGAATCCGATAAGACCTTTACCCACTTGCCGCCGCTTGCTCCGTCATTCCAGGTCTCTGAAGCAACACCGGATGAAAACGCTTTGGTCAAGTTTTCCGCTTCATATTTTATTTCATTGGAGGAGGCGGCTTTTTTATATGCGCGGAAATAATCAACGATAAACTCCCTTGGATATAGGGATGAGGTCGTATCCGCCGTTCCGGTCCAGCCGGAATTTTCATATATGCTCAGAAAAAATACGGCAGGATAGTTTGGTGACTGGTTTACAGTCCTCTTTAATTGATTGTCCACATAAAACTTTAAACTTGTTTCATCCCATTCAAGCCCATAAATATGGAATTCTGAAGAAGCAGTAATGTTAAGTGCTGTATCGTAAGTATTATCAGAAATATTAGGATCATCCCATTTAATTAAATTAAATCTGTACCTGGCATCACCGTTTGAAGCTTTATACTGCTCGAAAATGTCAATCTCCGCTTCCTGCGTCGAAGTATCTCTTTTTCCTACCGTCCAGAATGCAGTGTGATATCCTATTTGATTGACAGATTTTGCTCGAATTTCGAAATAACCGTATTGGGGAGTATAATTCATTGTTGTAGAAATATTGTGGTTATGTTCATCCTTATGAAGGTAATTTCTCTGACCGGTCTGGATACTTGAAACCTTCATTGGATTATCGGGATAATACGTCGGCTGGTCCTTATCAATCCTCAATACCAGACAGCCGTCCCTGAAAGAGTATCTCGCAGCAGCTCTGTCTTTTGTCGTCCTGGATTCCAGGTAGTACGGAATCCACAAGCTGGTGTCAAGGGAGCTGCCGTTGAATTCATCATTGCGGTCCAGTACCCATCCCGACTTTTGCAGCGGATTTGCCGGGAAATCAGCAGCTGCCGCCGGCATTACCATTACGCCTTCAAGCAGCAGCATGGAAACTGCCAGAAACAATACACTTAATAGTTTTACCTTTCTCATACCTCAAACCCCTTTCCAGATTTTAAGATTTTACAATGCAAAAAATAATTTTTTGCCTGTAATTATTATTTTAAAGCCTGTCCGGAAAAATTTCCCTAATCGGAAGATTAGTTTTTTATCTGTTGCTCCTTATTTTTTTAATTCTTTGAAAAGCAATGCCAACTGGGTACGGTTTTTTAAATTGAGCTTGGCCAGTGAATTATGTATGTGGAATTTTACCGCAGATACCGTGACAAACATTTTTGCCGCTATTTCCCTGTCGGACAGGCCCTCGCACAAGTATCCAATCACTTCTTTTTCCCTATTCGTCAATTCCATACCAGCTTCCTCATACTAAATTTTATTAATTCATTGATAAATCCTTACTCCCTGCATCCGGTCTTCAAGAATAACAAAATATAGTAAATGGGCCCCTACCTTAAATATTTCTCCAATGTCCTCCGCACAGCGCCGTTTCCTGCGATCATCTCCCTGAAATATCCCTCTATTTTTTCTCCAAGGCCCGCCTCATACAGGTCGGAACCAAAGATATTTTTGTTTGATAAAATGGGTTTCAAGCTTCCCCCCATCGAACCGGGGTCACCCAGTCTGATTCCCGACAGACAGGCTTTCAAATCTTCCAGCATGGGGTCGGGACTTAAATTCATTGGCTTTCCCGCATCATCCACTGCCAGGAGATACCTGCACCACGCTGCAATTGTCAGGGATATGCCAATCAGGTTTTGGGTATCCAGTTTTTCGTTTTCAGCATAGGACTTTATGGTTTCGCCAAAGCGTATCCCGACCTTCTGGGAGGTGTCCGTCGCAATCCTCATGGTAGTATCCGGAATGTAGGGATTTCTGAACCGGTTGTGGAAAACTTCGCCCAAGAATTCCCTGGGGCTGATAACACCGGGATTCACTACAACGGGCAGGCCTTCCACATATCCAATCCGTTCAACCAGGCGTGAAACCTCCCTGTCTTTCATGGCCTCTACCACCATCGTATGTCCCAGCAGCCAGCCGGCGATGGCGATCGCCGTATGCAAGGGGTTTAAACAGGCGGTTACTTTCATCCTTTCAATCTTGTTCACCGTCTCACGGTCCGTGAGCCAGATACCCGTCGCCTTTTCCAGGGGAAACCGCCCATTGGGAAAATCATCTTCAATAAATAAGTACTGGCTGACCTCGGCATTGACAAAAGGGGCGATGTAGGTGTTTTTACCGGTAACAATCCTGTCCATGCCTTCCACCCCTCTGGCTTCAATCGCTTTCCGGATTTCTTCAGACGGCCTTGGAGTGATTTTATCAATCATCGACCAGGGAAAGGACACGGATTTTCCATCCTTTAAGTAAAGAATGAATCCTTCATCGACAAATGCTTTCTCATACCAGGCTTCTGCAATCGTCAGGACTGCGGAACAGAGCTTCTCGCCATTGCGCGCGCAGTTGTCGGTGCTGACCAGAGCAACAGGATACCCGCCTGCCAGATACCTTTCATACATCAACGCCGTCAATCTGCTCATCGCATGAGCAGGGTTTTCCAACCCCTTCTCAATGTCACTGTCGATTATCTTAAGAAAATGTCCCGTACTGTCGTAAATCCCATACCCCTTTTCGGTGATGGTGAAGGTGACCAGCTTCAGTGAAGGCTGCCGGAAAATCCATACCAGGCGGTTCCATTCCTCCGTGCGTGAAGGATTTCCTGCGATAGCTTCTGCAACAGACGCTATGACTTTCATAGCAAGGCTTCCGTCCGCTCCCGCAAGCACATTTAACGTCAGATTGTCGTATCTGCCGTATATATCATCAATAATTTCCTCATCAAAGGTCTCTACGGCAATGATTCCGGTTTCCGCCCCGCCTGCTTCCAGCAGCTCCTGGTGGCAGGCCGCCATGAATCCGCGGAAGATGTTCCCCGCACCGAAATGAACCCATTCGGGCCTACTAGCCGTCTTTTTTATCATGGCCTCCACATCAAAGCCGGGAACTGAAATGCCGGCCTTCTGCCAGGCTTCCGCATTTTTAATTCCTTCCCTGCTCAGCTTCATGATTTTTTTCTCCTTTCCAGTTCATAGGCATCCCACAAGCCCAGCAGATACATGATACCAAGAGCACGGTCATACAACCCGTAACCGGGGCGGCAGGATTTCTCTTCGCCCCAGATATGGCGGCCATGGTCAGGCCGCACATAACCTTTAAAACCGATCTCATGGTAAGCCTTTACTACTTCATCTACAGGAACACTGCCATCACAGGTACGGTGGGAGGTTTCTATAAAGTCGCCGTTATCAAAGCGTTTTACATTCCGTATATGTGCAAAATGAATCCTGTCGCCAAATTCACGGATCATGGCCGGAAGGTCGTTATCCGGCCTGGCTCCCAGGGACCCGGTGCACAGGGTCAGACCGTTATAGGGGCTGTCCACCAGCTTCAGGAAGCGTCTGATATGTTCGCGGCTGCGGAGGATCCGCGGCAAACCATAAATGGGTTGCGGCGGATCGTCGGGGTGAATCGCCATCTTCACGCCGCATTCCTCACAAACCGGAATAATGTGCTCCAGGAAATACTTGCAGTTTTCTGTGAGCTTTTCTTCATCCACATCCTTATAGGCATCAAACAGTTCTTCGATTTTTGCCAGGCGCTCCGGTTCCCACCCCGGCATGGTAAAATCCGCTCCTTTTTCAAGGACCCTGGCAATCAGCTCTTTCGGCGGCAGCTCGGCCCTGGCTTTAGCATAGAAAAGAGCATTGGAGCCGTCCGGCATTTCTTTATAGAGGTCGGTACGTACCCAGTCAAACACAGGCATGAAGTTGTAGCATATGACTTTCACGCCTACCTTCGCCAGCTTTCGAAGGGTATCGATGTAAATGTCAATATAGTTGTCTCTCCCGGGCAGGCCAATTTTTATGGAATCGTGTATATTTACACTTTCCACCACCTCCGGATGGAACCCTTTGCTGCGGATGAGATCCGTTTCCGCTTTTATGCGCTCAAGCTCCCAGACCTCCCCCGCTGATTTATCGTGCAAAGACCATACGATTCCTTCCACTCCGGGAATCTGTCTTACCTGTTCCAGTGTCACGCTGTCATTGCCTGCACCATACCAGCGCCATGTCATTTTCATGTTAAGCCTCCATGTCCCC
>JAFADI010000017.1 GCA_023424965.1 Bacillota bacterium | reverse complement strand
CACAACGAGCTGATCCTCAAAACCGATCTGAAAATAGCTTCGTTCGGGACAAACGCCAACAATGAAATGCTGATTATCGATCTGCGCGGAAAAATTTATCGCCTGAGAGAAGCAAACTGACGGTCGGCAAGGGTTTGGCGGATAAGTATTTGCAACTGCCGGAACTTCTATTGCTTGAACGCCATGATAGAACGACCGTTTTTATTTTATTGGGGCACTTGATTAGCTCCGGCTTATATAGTAGAATATTAGAAATTACTTAATTAATAATATATGATTCACATTTGGTTTTTTCGGAGGCATGTGACGTCAACTGGCTTTGGACTTGCCGCAAGGATGCTTTTCGACTCCCGTTCATGGTGTGTTCTTCCTGATGGGAACAATGACAAAAGTAATCTGCGATATAAAAACGAGGGAGAAAAAGGTTATGGAAAAGAAAGCGAAACAGATAGCAGAGCTTTTGAAAGTATTAGCAAATGAAAACCGCCTGATGATTTTGTGTGCGTTGATGAAGGAGCCCAAGATGGTCAGTAAAATCGCTGAGAAAGTGCCGAATATCACACAGTCGGCATTATCACAGCACCTGGCCCTTTTGAAAGCCCATGGGATACTGGATTTTACTAAAAATGGCCAAAACATTACTTATTCTATCGCTGACCACAGGGTTGAGGAAGTTATCCATGTACTGAAAAAATACTATTGTGATTTTCAGGAGGATAAGGCCTGATGAATAAATTGGGGAATGCCCTGCCGGAAGTCAATCACGAATTATGCATGTTGTGTGGAAAATGTATGAGATTCTGTCCTAAAGGAGCTTTTGAAAAAATATGATAAATAAGCTTGAAAACCCGAAGAGGATTACAGAATTAAATCCTAAGGAAACGCTGATAAAAATAGGGCTGTCGGATCGTAGCACGTTTTGTGACATCGGTGCCGGAACGGGTGTATTTACCTATGCGGCTGCCGAAATTACTGCAAAGGATATTTACGCTGTTGAAATATCGGGTGAAATGCGTGAGATACTACGCTTGAAAAACAATGGCCAAAATGTCATCATAGAAGATTCCGCGCAGAATGTTCCGACAGATTCCTGTGGTGTTGTGCTGCTATGTACGGTTTTGCATGAACTGGACAACATCCCCGATATGATGGGGGAAATCAGGCGCATCCTGAAGCATGACGGGGTATTGGCAATTATTGAATTTCATAAAGAGGCAACACCGATGGGGCCGCCTGTAGATCATAGAATCTCTGAAAGCGAGACGGTTGAAACCTTAATGAAAAATGAATTTGTAAAAATCAACCGGTTCAAATTAGGCGACAATTTTTATTGTTTGATTTTCAAACAGGCAAAGGTGGATTAATATGCAATATATTTTGCTGTTTTTAGAAGGAATCATTACATTCATATCACCTTGCCTTTTGCCCATGCTGCCTATCTATGTATCGTATTTTGCGGCAAGTGAAGCAGATGGAAGGAAAACACTCACGAACGCAATCGGTTTCGTTTCAGGGTTTACCATCGTTTTTATTACCATGGGGGCTTTTGCAGGGATTATCGGAAGACTGATACGTGATTACACAACGATTCTTAATGTTGGAACAGGTCTGATTGTAATTGTATTTGGCCTGAATTTCTTAGGGATTTTAAAAATAGGGTTTTTAAACCGCATAAGCAATAAAAATGCGGATGTTAAAAAGCTTGGATTTTTTTCATCCATGCTCTTTGGACTTGTGTTTTCCATTAGCTGGACACCCTGTGTGGGCGCATTTCTGGGTTCTGCCCTGTTGATGGCATCACTGGGAGGGTCATCACTGCAAGGGATTTCGATGCTGCTTACCTTTTCATTAGGGCTGGGGATTCCCTTTATCGTAAGTGCACTATTAATTGACCAGCTAAAAGGTACATTCAATTTTATTAAGAGAAATTATAAAACCATCAATTTCATATCCGGCGGATTGCTCATTGTCATCGGTATATTGATGGCAACCGGGTACATGGGATATTTCCTTTCACTTTTAACTTTTTAGGAGGATATATTTATGGACAAGAAAACAAAAACAATCACCCTCACAGCAGCATTTGTCCTGCTTATTGCCGTGGCTGCTTTTGCATACAACACGCTCAGCCAAAGGGTATCGCCCCAAAGCAATATTGACGTTACTCAAGACAAGGGCCAGGTATCTCAAGACAGACAGGAGGAAGAAGCAAAAAAAACGAAAGCGCCTGATTTTACGGTTTTAGATGCAGACGGAAATACGGTGAGGCTGTCGGAATTATTCGGTAAACCCATTGTGCTGAACTTTTGGGCAAGCTGGTGCCCTCCATGCAAGGGTGAAATGCCTGAATTCAACAAGGTATATGGGGAAGTCGGCCAGGATATCACCTTTATGATGGTGGACCTTGTGGACGGACAGCGCGAAACACAAGAAAAGGGTGCGCAGTATGTAAAGGGCGAGGGTTTTACGTTTCCTGTTTACTTTGATACGGAACAGGAGGCGGCCAATAAATATGGTATTTCGTCCATACCTACAACAATCTTTATTGACAAAGACGGCTATATTGTGACAGGGGCACAGGGGGCTATTGATGA
>JAFADI010000007.1 GCA_023424965.1 Bacillota bacterium | reverse complement strand
CTTCTGCCGTGTTGAACTCGTCGGTCTCCACATTGCCTATACTGTCAACGGAAATTTGCGAATTTGCGGGCAGGTTTAAGTCGATATTGCCGATTTCACTTTCAAAAGCATACTCGCCAACGGGTTCCAGTTCCGCTTTTATATTCAAATTCCCCCTGCCGGTCTTGACGGCCGATCCGGCTTTCAGCTTCCCGTTTCCGATTTTGAGGTTTCCCCTTTTTCCTGTCATAGTGACTTTTCCGTCAAGCTTGTTTATATCTGCATCTACTTCCCCCGTTTCCACTGCAAGGCTGCATTGCAGATCGTCAAAGGCCTTGATGCTGCCTGTACCCAGTTTAATTGCCAACAGCTTTATGCTCCTTGGCAGATAAAGTTTTACATCAAGGCTTTTGTCCCTGGGCTCTGTTATTTTCCCCTTGAAGACGGATTTAAAAAGTATCTTTCCCTTTTCCCTGGTTATTTCCGTTTTGAAGCTCTTCATCTTACTTGCCAATAGGGCTTCCTCCAGCTGTCCCCTCAGCTTTTTGACCGTTTCAATTTTCAGTTCGTTCTTTTCCCATGTGTAAATTTGTATGTTGCTAAAATCCACATCCAGTTTCAATTCGCCGGCCCCTTCAATTTTTATTGTTTTCTCCCCATACTCCACTGCTTCCTTTTTGGAACCCTGGCTGGCGGTTTGAGCTGAACAGGCGCAAAGCAAAATACACACGGCAAGAAAAGCAAAAGCGGCTCCATATCTCATGGCTGCAAGCTCCCGGAAATATATTAAGAAAAAATTCCATATATTGTATTTTCTCTTTGGTTGATCATATCACACCCGCTTATTTTGCTCAAACATTTCCCCAGAACGCCTCCAGCCACATGAACAAAATGCTTCTCATTTATGTTCCTCGCTAGGGAACCTTATGGTTCCCTTCGACGGATGCAAGCATCCTGAGCACCCTCCTTAAACCAGGAAAGGGGATTCCCCTTTCCAAACCCCATATGTAGGAAATTCCAAACCATAATTTCCTATATATCAAAAAAGGGCCTGCTTCAGCAGCGGCCCCATGTATATTTAGCGACTTCATATACGAAATTGTAGACTATAAAGGTAAATGTATCAACAATGGTCTTTTACAAAATTAATATAGTGGGAGAACACCACTCCCGGGTCCTCAAGATCGCTGCACCAGCGTTTGACCCATTCCAGGGTCACATACCCCTCATAATTATCCTTTTTCAGCAGTTCCAGCACCTCAGCCACAGGTACGTCACCATAGCCCATCATTTTATACCTGACTTTTTCGTTCTCAATTTTCGAATCCTTTATATGTACATGCTTGATATAATCCTTCAAATTGTTGTAGGTCTCCGCTGCAGGCTCATTCATATAACGGAAAGGATGGTGTATGTCCCAAAGAATGCCTACATTTTTCAATCCCGTTCTTTCAACGCATCTGCGTACTTCCAGGCTATCTGCAAAGATACCGTTGGTCTCAATGAGAACCTTAACACCCTTCCCCTGGGCATAATCCCCCAGTGCAGAAAGATTCTCAGTGACAAAGCCTGTGTCAATTCCTTCCCCCGGCTCAGGATTCCTGTCTCCCAGCACTCTTACATAAGGGACTCCCAGCGTGTGCGCCAGGTCGATGTATTGTCTTCCCTCATTCATATGGTTACTTATGCCGCACTTGTCGTAAAGATAGCATGAAGAAGTAAGGCAGGGGATCTTCAGGTTCATCTTTTCAAGCCTTGCTTTGGTACTTTCTATGTTTTCCGGCAAGAAGGGCCTGGCATTGGGAACATGAAGCTCATTTTCAATGCCGCGAACCTCAATACCATCAAAGCCAAGGTCCTTGGCAGTAACAATCATATCCTCCCATGACCAGTCCGGACATCCGAGGGTGGAAAATGCAAGTTTCATAAAAAGCTTCCTCCTAGAATCTTTGATATGAGCCATCTCAAAAGTGAAATGCAGCTTGAAGTATTTCACGTTTATGATACCATTTTTTATTAGTCATGTCACCAGAGTTTCAAAACATTTTTCGGTACACGAATTTTAGTCTACATAACAGTCACACTTGTTAAGTATTATGTATATTAATGTAATAGATAGTTATGATATTAAAACAAGGAGGCTTAATAGATGTATTACTATAACCCATATATTCCTTACAGAAATGAGCCCAACGAAATGAATGCAGCTCCGCAGGCAGAAAACCCTTACGGCAATGAAGCCTATCTCCCCGATTACATGTCTATGGGCATGCCGATGAGCAATATGCCTATGAGCAATATGCCCATGAGCAATATGCCCATGAGTAATCTGCCGATGAGTAATCTGCCCATGAGTATGCCGATGGTCTCTCCCATGGCCATGCCCATGCCCTATGTGAATTCCTGCTTCATGGAGCCGATGAAAGAGAAAAAATGCGTTAAAGTTCCTGAAGTTATAGGCAGAAACTACTGTCAGATACTTTTGGAACAGGAAATACCCTTTGCCCCCAATTATCCGGCACTAGAGATAAAGGATATCGACAAGGACGTAAAAGATTTGATTCTGAGTGTCTGCAAGGATAAGGTACTCGTCAACGGCAAGCTTCACAAAAACATAAACTACAAGACCTATGACAGTTCAGGCTGCTTCAAATGCGGCTGTGAAGAATACGATGTCATTTTCGGCGACGTAAGGCATGTCCATGTATGCATACCCTTCAGCGGGTTTATTGAAGTTCCTGGCGCAAGGCCGGGGGACAACATAGAAATCGAGTATGCCGGGGTGGAAGACCTGTGCGAATTGGATATCCTTAAGGACCCCTGCTACGTGAAGGGCCTCGCCCAGCCTGTTTTCAAGAAGCTTAAGGAAAAGGTAATTGTAAAAATTGAAGTCAAGGTGCTGAGGCCGGTACAGATAACCGTCGAGCCGCGCAAGCCGAATATTTGCCCGTAATGCCAAGCATGCCCGGGCATCTCCCCTCCTTCAATTTGTCCTCAAGCCTGTTTATCTTCTGATTACAGGTTTTTGAACCTTTCATGGCAAACCCGGATATAACCTAGGGAACAGCTTTCCCTAGGTTATACCTTCCTAAATCAGTTTATTAACATAATCCTTTTTATATAAGTATCTCATACAAGCAAGATATTTGATATTATTCAACAATTGGTATAAAATAATAGCTTGACGATATATGTTTGGAGAGGAAAAGATGTACAAGCAATTAACACCCTTGAAAAGATGGCTTATCCTGTTCAATGTGGCTCTTTCCGTATTCATGGCCACGCTGGACGGAAGTATTGTGAATATCGCCCTGCCGGTACTGTCAAAAGAGCTGTCGGTTAACATCAATTCAATCCAGTGGGTGGTTACTTCCTACATTTTGACCATATCCGTACTGCTTCCCATATGGGGCAAAATATCCGACATCTATGGAAGAAAGAAGATTTTTGCCACCGGTTTCATCGTATTTACCATCGGCTCTGCCATGTGCAGCTTTTCCAGAAGTCTTGACCTGCTGGTAGTTTCCCGTATCCTCCAGGCCATGGGAGCATCTTCCATGATGGCTCTGAGCCAGGGCATCGTCACCACTGTTTTTCCTCCCGAAGAAAGGGGGAAAGCCCTGGGAATAACCGGTACCACCGTGGCTATCGGCAGTCTGGTGGGACCCAGCCTGGGAGGTATTTTGGTACATGCGGCCGGGTGGCAGTCCATCTTCCTCATCAACATCCCCATCGGCATCATAGGAACCCTTCTGACCCTGGTTCTGATCCCTGAATCGGTGAGCGCGGACGCTCCCTCAGGCTTCGACTATAAAGGCTCCTTCCTCTTTATCGTTTCCGTGGTCGTATTGTTTCTTGACCTGCTGTTCTACCAGGAGGGAAATATCCGTCCGGCATTTTTTGTACCCATACTTTTCCTTGCCGTCATACTCATTTTTATCTTCATCCATTTTGAGAGAAAGCTTGAAAACCCCCTTATTAATCTCTCATTTTTCAAAAACAGGATTTTTTCCATCGGGGTGTCCTCTGCCTTTCTTTCGTTCGTAGCGATAAATTCGGCAATTTTGTTTCTGCCCTTCTATTTGCAGTTGGTTTTGAAGCTCTCAACCATTGAGGCGGGGCTGCTCATGTCCTTTTATCCCATCGCCACCGCCGTCATAGCGCCTTTAAGCGGCTGGCTGTCGGATAAAATTTCATACAGGCCCCTCACCGTCACAGGTCTCACCATAAGCACCATAAGCCTCGTGGGTCTCTCCTTCCTTACGGAAGCTTCCCCCAGGCACTTTTTTATCCTCCTTATGCTCCTCCTTGGGACAGGCACCGCCATATTCCAATCTCCAAACAACAGCAGCGTCATGGGCTCTGTTCCCCATTCGCAGCTTGGCATCGCCGGAGGTATCAATGCCCTGTTCCGGAATCTTGGCATGGTTTCAGGCATTACCCTCTCCGTCTCCCTTTTCACCTTGACCACCAAAATGAATGTAAACAATATTTCCGGTGCGGCCTCTGCCGTTGATATTCCCGTTTTCCTCAAAGGCCTGAGAATCGTACTCCTTGCGGCTTCCTTATCGACGCTTGCGGCAGCCGGTCTAAGCCTGGTAAGGGCAATCAGTCACCGCAAAAACAGCGATACTTAAAGTAGCGCCTTTCTCTGCAAAACTCTATGGCACAACATGCTAGACAAGGTTGTTTTTTACCGCATATACAGCCAGCTGGGTCCGGTCCTTCATTTTTAACTTTGCCAATATTCCCGTGATGATGTTTTTGACGCTCCCTTCCGTCAGATACAGGGCAGCGGCGATTTCCTTATTGTTGTTGCCGTCCACAATGAGCTTGATGATGCTGGCCTCCCTTGGTGTCAGGTCCAGCTCCGGGCCCCGCTCTTTGGGTCCCGGCACCGCATTTGCCGTTCCAAAATGCCTGACAACGGAGGTCATGGCATTTTTGTGGATGACGCCAAGCCCCTTGGCGGCACTTTTTATCGCCAGGATCAGTTCATCGGGCTTTATATCCTTCAGCACATAACCGTCGGCACCGTTTTTCAGTGCCTTGGAAATGTTGTCATCATCATTGAAGGTGGTCAAAATGATCACTTTTATGGAGCTGTATTTTTCCTTTATAAGTCTTGTGCCTTCCACTCCGTCGCAGCCCGGCATCATGATGTCCATCAGCACAAGGTTGGGCAGCAGCCTGTCGCAAAGCTTCAGAGCCTCTCTGCCGTCTCCCGCGCTGCCAACCACCTCAATCTCACTGTCCTGCTCAATGATGAATTTCAGGCTTTCCCTCAATATAACCTGGTCGTCGACCAGGACCACTTTGATCATCCAAGCACGCCCCTTCCCTCCAGAGGTATTTCAACCCTTATATTAAAGCCGCTTTCTCCGTCGGAGCCATAGGACACCTCTCCCCCCATGCTCCCAACCCTCTGCTCCATGCCGGTAAGACCCAATCCAGGCTTTATTTCTTTACAGCCGCGGCCGTCGTCGATGATGAATATCCTCAGCCTTTCTCTGGCGGTCTTGAAAATCAATGAAACATTTCTGGCCTTTCCATGCCTCAAAGAATTGGTCAAAGCCTCCTGACACAACCGGAACACCACATTGGAGATTTCAGGGTCAAAAGCTCCTTCCAGTCCTTCGATATCCACGTCTACATTCACTCCCGAAGACCTGAAATCTTCTGCAAGGCTTAAAATGGCTTCCTTCAAGCCGGCCTTTTCAAGTTTTTCAGAGGCGATGCCCCTTACCGAGCGTCTCAGCTCCCTTAAGCCCTCCCTCGCGATATTGGCCGCTTCCAGCAGTTTCGCTTCCGCTGCCGCAGGATCTTTTTTCATGGAAATGCCGCTCACTTCAAGCAACGCGATCAGCAGCGTCATGCTATGCCCTAAGGTATCATGGACATCTCTGGCAAACCTGTTGCGCTCATTGGCTATGGCCAGTTTCTCGGCAGTGGAGGCATATTCCTTCAACTGCTCGTTCATGGCCTGAAGCTCTTCATTTTTATCATTGAGCTCGTTTAAAAGGTTTTTATGCTCTGTAATATCCCTGAAGGTAATGATCCTTCCCAGCATATCCTCATTTTTGTTCTGGATGGGATGGATATCCACTGCATAATAAAGGCTTTGGGGCACGTTAAAGCTCAATTCTCCGGAGGCATTGGCCTGCATCCGGTCCTTTAACGCCCCCAGGATGCGTTCACCTTCGACAGTTTTTTCAATGTGGGACCTCAGGACATGAACCAGGGTATTGACATGGTCATTGTGCTTTATTCCCAGATACTGCCCAAGGGTCCTGGAATAGTTGTCGTTGACGTTGATCACCCTGTTGAAGGCATCCACCACCACCACGGCTTCTCCCATATTGTCCACAATTCTTTTGAAGGCAATGGGGATGATATTTAAAAACCTGTACTTGAAGGTTGCAACGGAAAACAGCATCAAAGACAGGGCAAAGGTAACGGGAGTTATATCCAGGTTCGTTCTTACCGCCCCCGACAGGTAGGCCATGTTGGCCCCGATGGGTATGGTGACGGCAAATATGATGAGAAGGGACTGCCTCCGGATGTCTACCCTCTGGCTCAAGGAGTACCTCACAAGAAGGACGATTCCCAGCACACAGTATAAATAGGTGACGGCGGTATGAACCCAGAAAATCGTTCCGTAGCTCTGCACATGCAATATCGAGGCGTTGAAAAACAAATGGTGGTAGTCGTTTGAAAGCACCGCCAGGTAAAAAAGAACCGGCGGTACGAATAGAAATTTTATATACCCTACATTTGACCTTCTTACCACATTGGTATACAGAATGCAGAACAAAAGCCAGCTGACGCCAATAAAGCAAATGGAAAAATACTCGATGCTTTTTATGATCCTCTCACTGAGGTCGTTTGGGGCAATAAACTGCAGGACCTGTCCGGCGGACCAGGTCAGGATGATGACCTGACACCATACAAAACTTCTTAGAAGAGGCGTAGGCTTCCCCTTGATAAGAAAGTAAAGGATCATTCCGATGGAAAGTACCACGGAAATTGATTGCAGAGCAATTCCGGAAACAAATGAAAAGTCCAAGGCAGCCTCCCCATCGACAAAAATGCTGCCGGGGATACCCCCCGACAGCATTATCATACCATAAAATCTGTAAATTAAAAATAGTACACTATTTTCCTACATCCTGAACCTGTTGATGAGCTTCTCGAACTCGTCGGACATCTGGCTCAGCCTCGAAGTGCAGCTGTTGATCTCCTCATTGGCAGAAAGCTGCTGCTCAATGGAGGCCAGGGCCTCTGCCGAAGAACTGGCCAGATCGCTGGTAATTCCCGCAATGTTGTTGCTGCTTTCATTGATCCTGCTCATGAACTCCTTCGCTTCATCGAGGTGCCGGTTAATGGCCTGGACCTGTCCGTTGACATTTTCATTGGCAGAGATAATCTCCCTGAAGGCCTCACCTTCTTCTGCTGCGATGGTGGTACTGGCCGAAATCCCTTCCACACTTTTTTTCATGCCCAGCCGCATATTTCCTATCTGCTTCTGGATGGCTTGAATGATGGAGGTTATCTCCGACGAAGACTGTTTCGACTGGTCGGCAAGTTTTTTGACCTCGTCCGCCACAACGGCAAAGCCTTTTCCCGCTTCACCGGCCCTTGCCGCTTCAATGGCCGCATTGAGTGCCAGCAGGTTTGTCTGCTCCGATATGCCGTTAATAAAGCTGACAATATTGCCGATCTTTAAAGAGTAATTGTACAGCCCGTCAGCAGTTGCATTCAAATCATCGATCAGCTCCCGGACATAATTGGTCCTTTCCATAACCTCCTTGATTCTGACCTCTCCATGAACGGCCTTGTTTAACGCGGCTCCCGCACTGCTGATAACCACCTTGGTCTCTTCGGATATCCCCCGGATGGACTCATTGATATCGCTTATGGAGGTTATGGTGCCTCCGATGAGATTTGCCTGGCTGTCCGCATTGTTTGCATTGTTCTCGATAACCCTTGCCAGCTCGCGGTGGGCTGAATAACTGTCGCCGGCAATTTCATTCAGCTTTTCAAAGGTAGTTGAAATATTTTTGGCGTTCCCCGACAGCACCGTTATGATTTCCACAAGCCCTTTTTGCATGGAATTGAAGGCTCCGGTCAGGGTTGCAATTTCATCGCTTCCATGCACCGCAAGCTCCTGGGAGGTCAAATCCCCCTGGGATATCTTCTCACTGAGCTTGACGAGCTTTTTCAGAGGATTTACGATATTACTCACAACCAGCAAAGCCCCGCCGATGCCCACAACGATAATCACTCCCATTAAGGCCAGAGTTATGAGCCTTCCCAGATTGTACCGTTTGTCGATTTCAGCCCTCAGCCTTTTGCTGTCCTCCAGTTCCTGCATGGTGAGGCTGGCTGAATTTTCTTTAATAAACTGTGTTATTTTGTCAGCCTCCGAATATGCATTGGTGGAATTTACATCTCCGTCTTTGGACATCTGGACCACCCTGTCCGCCTGGTCCAAAAACCTCTTGACCGTATTGGAAAAGGCCTCTGCCGCAGGTCTGGCAGCTTCAGAAGCATTTTTCAAGATGATTTCCAGATTCATTGCCGTTTCTTCTTTATATTGCTTATACAGGTCAAAGCTCTCTTGGTCGTTGGGGTTGGATACTACTTTTCTGACCGGGACCAATACTTCGATTGAGGAATTTACGATCTTATTCTGCACCACCAGGTTGTTTATCAGGCCGGTATACTTGTTCATATTATCTATATATATAGCCTGTCCCAGCGCATTTAAAATAATCAGAGACACAATAACGGACAACAGACAAGTCAATATCTTGAACTTAATGCTTCTCTTGAAGCTTATTCCCGTAAATGATTTTCTCATCCTCTTTCCCCCTATTACATATTTTCCCAATCACCCCGTAAAATAATAACGCCCGGCTTTAGAAGCCGGGCATACGTATACTTGTCTGTCAATACTGAGTTAAGCTTTTTTGCTGAAGGTAATATCAAACCATACGGCCAGAAGCAGGATCATGCCTTTTACAACAAACTGCGCGGCCACGTCTGCGTTCATCAGGCTCATTCCGTTGTCAAGGCTGCCCATGACGAGTGCGCCGATGATACATCCGTAGATGGTACCCGCACCGCCCAGTGTGCTTGTTCCTCCGATAACGGCGGAAGCAATGGCATCAAGCTCCATGTTGGTACCCGCCGAACCGGTGGCGGCATTGAGCCTTGCCGTGTAAACGATGCCTGCGATGGTTGACAGCAGTCCCATCAGTACAAATATCATCAGGTTCACCTTGTTGATGTTTATTCCCGAGAGCCTTGCAGCCTCTCTGTTTCCGCCAATCGCATACACGTATCTTCCGAAGGTGGTCCTTTCGGCAATGATTGTAAAGACAACAACAATCGCAATGAGCAGCAGTACCGCATAGGGGATACCCATGTAGCTTACCATAATGCCCACCACCAGCGCTATGAGTATGGAGCCGCCCAGCATTCTAGCCAGCTGGAGTCCCATAGGAAGCACCTCGAAGCCATACTTGATTCTTGACCTCCTTTTATTGATTTCAAAAATCAAATAGCAGACGATGAACAATAAGCCGATAAGAGCGCTTGTATCATGGAAGGGAAGGTTTGTGAGCTTTGGAAGGTATCCCTGTCCAATCTGCTTGAATCCACCCTGCATGGGGCCAATGGAGTTTCCTCCCGTAATTGCGATTACACCACCCCTAAAAGCAAGGAAGCCGGCCAGTGTAACGATGAATGCAGGAACCTTTCCGTAAGCCACCCAGAACCCCTGCCATACACCTAAGAGCAAGCCGACAACCAGGGTTACAGCAATTGCTTCGACGGATCCCCAGCCCTGCTTCGCCATCAGCACTGCAGCGATAGCGCCGGTGAAGCCCACGAAAGACCCTACCGAGAGGTCAATGTGGCCTGCAACCATGACCAGTACCATACCGCAGGCGGCGATCGCCGTGGCGGCGCACTGGAGGAACAGGTTCGAAAGATTTCTTGAGGTAATGAATATACCGTTTGTCACTACCGTGAAGAACGCCCAGATTACCAGTAGTGCCAGGATCATGGCATACTGCCTTACATTTGACTTTACCGCACCGGTAATGATGTCTTTTGCTGATCTAGAAGATGTTATTGCAGATCTGTTTTGAGCAGCAACAGTATTGATATCAGCATTGTTTCCCATTATTTAACTCCTCCTGTCGCATAAGTAATTACCTTTTCCTGTGTGGCTTCCTCCCAGCTGAGCTCGCCGCCGATTTTCCCTTCGTGCATGACAATGATTCTGTCACTCATACCCAGTATTTCAGGCAGCTCCGAAGATATCATGACGATGCATACACCTTCTTCAATCAACTGGTTCATGATGTTGTATATTTCAAATTTTGCTCCTACGTCGATACCCCTTGTGGGTTCATCCATAATCAATATCTTGGGCCTGGTCAAAAGCCACTTGGCAAGAACCACCTTTTGCTGGTTACCCCCGCTGAGGTTTCCTACTTTTTGCTCAATGGACGGAGTTTTTATCTTCAGGTCTTCCACATACTCGTTTGTGAGCTTGATTACCTCATTTGCATTAATCAGGCTCATCTGGGATACGTTCTCAAGACTTGCCAGGGTGGAATTGTTCTTTATATCCATTCCAAGGATAAGGCCATAACGTTTCCTGTCTTCGGAGACATAACTGATGCCTGCTCTGATTGCCTGCTTGGGACTTTTTATATTTATTTTTTTGCCGTTCAGCTTCACCTCTCCCGAAATATTCACGCCATAGGCCCCGAAAATACTCATTACAAGCTCTGTCCTGCCGGCGCCCATAAGGCCTGCAATCCCAAGGATTTCTCCCTTGCGCACCTTAAAGCTGACATCGTCGATCAGCTTGGTGTCCGGAAGCTCCGGATTGTAGACGTTCCAGTTGTCGATTTCAAGCACCACTTCTCCCGGCACATGCTCTTTCCTGGGGAAACGCTGGGTCAATTCCCTTCCCACCATCCGCTGGATGACCTTGTCCTCAGTTATTTCCTTTGCGGGCTCGGTACAAATGGTCTTGCCGTCGCGGAGAATGGTAATGGAGTCGGCGATTTCAAAAACCTCGTTAAGCTTGTGGGAAATATATATACATGTTACACCTTTAGCTCGAAGCTCATTAAGTATCTGTAACAAATTTTCAGTTTCAGATTCCGTTAACGCAGCGGACGGCTCATCAAGAATCAGTATGTTGGCATTCTTTGCGATGGCCTTCGCGATTTCAACCAGCTGCTGCTGGCCGATGCCAAGGTTGATTACCTTGGTCAGGGGATTGATATTCAAACGGACTTCCTTTAAGACCTTTTCAGTTTCAACATAGGATTCATCCCAATTGATAAAACCATTTTTCTTTTTTTCATTCCCGAGAAAAATATTTTCACATACGCTCATAAGCTTGACCAACGCAAGCTCCTGGTATATGATTGCTATTCCAGCGTGTTCGCTGTCCTTAATGTTGTGATATTGCTGAACATTGCCATTGAGCACAATGTCGCCGCTGTAGGTACCATAGGGGTAAACGCCGCTCAATACCTTCATCAGCGTTGATTTACCGGCTCCGTTTTCTCCACAGAGGGCATGGATTTCACCTTTTTTGACACGGAATGTTACGTTGTCCAGTGCTTTGACTCCTGGAAACTCCTTCGTTATGTTCTTCATCTCTAGAATATATTCGCTCATACCATTCCACCTTTAAACAGCTTAAGGGGGAATAACCGCCAAGCCATTCCCCTTAAGCATAACTTTGTTTATTTAACCGTCTTATTTCTTGTAAACGTCGTCTTTCTTCAGGTAACCGCTTTCAATAAGAACTTTGTCAATGTTGTCTTTGTCAACAGCCAGAGGAGTAAGAAGGATTGAAGGAACATCCATCTTGTCGTTGTTAACCTTGTTGTTAACGCCCGGGTCTTCGCCCTTAGCCATTTTGACTGCTGCAGCGATGGCCGCCTTGCCAAGTTCTCTTGTATCCTTGAATACTGTCATACCCTGAGTACCTTCAACAATTCTCTTCGCTGCTGCAAGTTCAGCGTCCTGACCGGTAATCGGCACTTTGCCTGCGAGGCCCTGAGCCGCCATAGCCTGGATGCATCCGCCAGCGGTACCGTCGTTAGGAGCAAGTACGCCCTGGACATTGTTCTTGTTGGCTGTAAGTGCATTTTCCATCAGTTTGAGAGCGTTGTCGGGCTTCCAGTCTACAACAGCCTGTTCCATAACAACTTTGTAGTCTCCTGCGTCGATCTTAGGTTTCAGGAATTTAGCCGCGCCTTCTTTGAACAACTTGGCGTTGTTATCCGTCGGTGCGCCAGAGAGCCATACGATGTTACCCTTGTCTAAGTGCTTTGTGAACCATTCGCCCTGAATTTCTCCAACTTTAACGTTGTCGAAGGAGAGGTAAATGTCAACGTCGGTTCCCATGATCAAGCGGTCATAGGAGATAACCTTTACACCGGCTTTGTGGGCTTTGTCAACAATTGCTGCTGCTGCGTTGGCATCCTGAGGAGCAAGGATAAGAACCTTTATTCCCTGTGAAAGCAGGTTATCGCACTGGGAGTCCTGTTTAGCGGCATCAAGGTTGGCTACCTGAACAGCTAAATCAATACCCTTTGCTTTTGCTTCAGCTTCCATCGTTTCTTTATCCCTAACCCATCTTTCTTCCTGTAAGGTCGCAAGAGATAAGCCTACCTTGAGTTTTTCAGCTGTAGCTTCCGCTGGCTTGTCTGCCGGCTTGTCTTCTGTCTTAGCCGCAGGAGTGTCAGTTTTGGTTTCTGCTGCCGGAGCTTTGGCGCCACAGCCGGCAAAAAGTGATACTGACATCATAAGAGCCACTACCAGAGCAATAATTTTTACTGCTTTTTTCATTTACAAATTCCTCCTTAAAGTTTTTTGCATTTCTGCTATCTATAGCTTATCTTATTCCATTGTTTATTGTCTCTAGAGGTATTTATTATGGTCTTACTAAAATTAGTACAATTCTTTTTAGAACAAAAGCAGCTAGCACATTTTTAACCTGTATTTAAGTAAGACCTTTCCAGGAACATAAAAAAGCACCATGTTTTTACACATGGTGCCTCAAGTACCTATTTCAAACTTATTCCGCTTTAATTCTTCGGCCACTGGGCTTTGGGGACATTTCTGAATACGTCCTCCACCCTGTGGAATCCGTCCTTTATAACCGTCTCCTCCAGGTTTACCTTTGTAACTGCGATGGGCTGGATCATTTCATAGGGAACATCATATTTGCCGTCGTTGATCCGGCTGTTTGCCGCAAACTCCTCACCCTTTGCCATTTTGATGGAAATCTCCGCCGCTTTCTGCGCGATCTTCTCAATGGGTTTGTACACCGTCATCAGCTGTGTGCCTTCCGCCACCCTCTGGCAGCCGGAAATATCGGCATCATGCCCCGCCACCTCCACCTTGCCGGCAAGCCTTTGCTCCGCCAAAGCTTCGATGGCTGCCCCCGCCAGGCTGTCATTGGCCGCGATGATGGCATCCAGCTTGGTTCCCTTTTGCAATGCGGCTTCAACACATTTGAAGGCATCCTCCGGCCTCCAGTCTTCCGCCCACACCTCATTGACGATACTGATGGAACCCCTCTGGATATAAGGGTTTAGAATGTTTTTATACCCTTGATTGAACATATAGCTGTTGTTGTCGATGCTTGCCCCGTTGATGATGATGTAGTTGCCCGCCGGAACCTTCCTTATAAGGTACTCCGCCATGATTTCCCCCACCTTGACGTTGTCAAAGGAGATATACATGTCCACATTGGCGTTTTTTACAAGACGGTCATAGGATATGACCTTTTTTCCCGCCTTTTTGGCCAGTTGAACTGCTGCTGCCGCCTTTTCGGCATCATGGGGCACGATGAGAAGAATATCGATGTCCTGTTCCAGGAGGTACTTCACCTGGTTGATCTGGTCGTCGCTGTTGTTGTTGGCCGTCTGCACCACTACGTCTGCGCCCATTTCCTTGGCGCTGGCCACAAAGATGTCCCTGTCCCTCTGCCAGCGTTCCTCCTGGAGGGTAGCCATTGAAAAACCTATTTTTATCTTGTGGTCCTTTTTCAAATTTATTACGGCGCCTTGATCGTCTTTCAAACTGCATGCGGTTAGCGAAACCAAAAGTACGGCAATGACCAGAACGGAAATACTTCTTCTCTTCCCTCTAAACAGCATTGTTCTCCCACCCTTACATTTTATTTTGCACGCTATCCTTATATTCAGTCGGTGTGACTCCAACAACCTTCTTGAATATCCTGCTGAAATAATTCGGGTCTCCATAGCCTATCTCAAAACAAATTTCCTTTATGCTCAAATAACCTCTTTCAAGGAACTCCTTGGCCTTTTGAATCCTCAGGGACGTCAGGTATTCGATAAAGTTTTCCCCCGTCTCGTCCTTGAAAAGCTTGCTGAAATAGTGGGGGCTGATATTCACCTCACGGGACACATCCTCCAGGGTGATATCGCTCTTGTAGTTTTCCTTTATAAAGCTTATCGACCTCAATATAAGGCTGTTTACCCTTTTCTCCCGGATATCGTTGATGCTCTTTGTAATAAACTCGATTCTTTCCCGGCACCAGATTTTGAGTTCCGGCACATCCTGGATGGATTGGAGCTCTTCAATATAATCCTGCTGCTTGATCAGCTCACCGTCGTCTATTTTATAATCAAAGGCAAGCCTGTGAAAAATAACCATCAGCTCCAGGAGCTTCTTTCTGATTTTATTCACAGAACCGGAATACTCGTTGTTCAACCAGTCGAAGATAAAGTTGAAAGCCTGTATGCAGGCGGCTGCCTCCCCCGAAGACGCCTTTTCCAGCAAAATCTTTTCTTTTGCGAGGGGATACTGGCTTCCTGTCGTACGTTCGATAGGGATATCCATGATATGGACAAAACCTTTCCCGTTGGCATAGCGTATTGCCCTCAGGGACTCCTCGTAGGACCTGGTGATGTTGTCAAAGCCGCTGTAAGACTTCCCTATGCCGATATAAAATTCCGCTTCCACCTTCTCCGAAAGCTTATTGTATATATGCTCGGCATAATTGACGGCCTCAAGCCGTCTTGAATACTCATCCCCCGTCATATCCGTGGGTATGAAGACAACGATCCTGTTGAGCATGACAGGTCCTACAAAACACCGGCACCTGCTTTTCATTATATCCCTGAAATAGGGATAAAAGGAATGGCTTTTTATGCTCAGCCCAATTCGATTTCCCATTTGCCCCGATTCTTCCGTTTCTCCGAACTCCACGGTCATGATGTATCCGCCGTCTTCGCTTATCTCAAAAATGTTCTTGTAATTACTGAGTTCTTCGCTGCTGTCGTCAAAAAACAGCATGGAGTAGATGAAGCCGTTTTCCAGGACCGGCAGTACGTTTTCCAGCTTTTCCTTCAGTTCCAGTTCCTTTTTCCTTTTTTCCCTGTCGGAGTTCAATATTTCCACCGATTTCCGCACCGTTTCAACAATCCTGTCACGGTTCACCGGCTTCAGGAGATATTCCATTACCCCCAGGTTAACGGCTTCCTTTGCAAAGTCGAACTGTTCATAGGCCGTAAGGATGACAAACACCGCATTGGTAAGCCTTGTCCTGATTTCCCTTATGGCGTCTATACCATTGATGCCCGGCATCTTAATGTCCATGAAAACCAGGTCCGGCCTTATGCTCTCCGCCTTTTCAATTGCTTCGCGGCCGGATCTCGCAGTCCCGGCAACCACAACATCACTAAAATTCTTCTCCACGATGAACTTTATTGAGTCAATCACAATCTGTTCATCATCTGCAATCAGCATTCTATACATAAAGCCACGCACTTTCTAATTATTTTTGTAAGGCATGTTCAACACTACCTCTGTTCCCATATCCGGCTTGCTTCGAATATCTAAAATATCCTCCGAGTTGAAGAAAAGGTTCAACCGGCTGATAACATTATTCATCCCTATTCCTGTCGTATGCCCTTTCTTTACATGGTCCTGCTCAATTCCCGTGTCCCCCTGGTCTCTTAAAATTTTCAGGATCGTATGGTCGTCCATTCCCCTGCCGTTATCTTTAATGATAACTTCGACGCTGCCTTCCCCTTTTCTCACAATCAGTGAAATCCTTCCTCCCTGTTCCATCTCGCCGATCCCGTGGATAAAAGCATTCTCCACCAGGGGCTGGAGGATCATACAGGGCATGTTGATGTCAAGAGCGCTTTCATCGATATCCTGTACAAATTCAATCCGGTCTGCAAATCTTGCCTTCAATATGAAAAGGTAGGTATTGATGTTGTTGATTTCCTCCCTCAGGGTGACAGGCTTGTCCAGCTTCTTCAGATTGTACCGGAACAGGTTGGCCACATTCTCCACAAATACGCAGGTCTTGTCGGCCCCCTCAAACATTGCGATCTGAGCGCCCGCGTTCAGGGTGTTGAAAATAAAATGGGGGTTGATCTGGGACTGGAGGGCCTGCAGCTCCGCTTCCTTCAAATGGGCCTTCATGCTCAGGTTCTGCATTTCCTGTTCCTTCAGCCGGCTTTCCAGCTTTGCCTTCTCTTTGATTTCGTCGATATACAGCTTTATGCTTGCGGTCATCCGGTTGAAGGCGTCTGCCATGACGCTGATCTCATCGTCGGTGTCAACAACGACCTCCTGTACGTCAAAGTTGCCCCGGGATATCTCGTCGGCGGAATGGGAAAGGTTTACGATGGGCTTGGTTATTTTAAAGGTGAACCATAGAATGAGGATAATGTTGAAAATCACCACGCCGATGATGATGCCGATATTGACCAGCTGTATGATGTTAAGCCTGTCCGCCACCGCCAGGTACCTGTTTGTATTTTCCTGCAGCAATCCGTTGTTCAGTTTGTTTATATAAAGGTCGATATAGCCGAAGATTTTGTTTGCTTCATTATAATGGGCAATGTATTCGTTGATATCCCTGCCTCTTTTGGACTGCACCGCCGCGTCCGCTTCCGTCAGGTACGTGTCGATCATGTTCTTGATGTCCTTCAGCAGCAGCCCGCTTTCATTCATGGGCATATCTTTCCCGGTGCTCTCCGTCTTGAGCCTCAGGGCGTCCCTGTTCCGCAGGTAGTCCTTGAGGCTGTCGGAATGTTTGGTTGCAAGAAAACTTTCCAGAAACTGCTCAACCTTATTTACATTATTATAGAGGGCATTGAGTTCCACATTGCTCACAAACATGGTATTCATCTTGTCCATCAGCATGCGGGCATTGTAATAAGTATAAAAGCTCGTCGCCGCCATCAGGAAGGTCGTAAGCATGAAATACATGAGCAGCTTTTTTCGTATTTTGTTATTTCCAAGCAACCGGTTAAAAAGCTCAGTCATTCGACACACCTTGCTCCTTTTTGGTATCGGCTTTCTTCATATACTCATCCAGATTCTTCCTTGTAACGCCGTGGAGTCCCGTATCCACATAAGCCGAGGTACTTTTGCTCTTTTTGAGCTCCGTCAGTGCCTTGATGCTTTCATAGCCCATCTCTACAGGATTGCTTACCACCGTGCCGTAAATGACTTCCTTATCCACATATCTCCATATTTCCGGCAGATCTCCATAGCCTATGATTTTTATATCGCCCACCTTGTTCAAGTCCACCACCACCTGGGCCGTGCCCACCGTATCCTTTGCATTGGTGCAGAAAATCGCGTTTATTTCCGGATAGTTGTTGATGATCTCGTTGGTGATTTCACCGGCGCTCAGTATTCCCATTCTGGACATCCGGATTACTTTTATTTCTATTTTATCGGAAAACCCTTTGACGGCATCCCTGAAACCCGCTATCCTCAAGTTTTGGGCCACATCTCCCACCTCGTCGGTATAGCTGTTCAGCACGACGGCCACCTTGGCATTTCCTCCGGTCGCTTCCGCCATCAGCTTTCCTCCCAGGGAACCCAATTGAAAATTGTTGGTCCCTATAAAAGACAGCCTTTTGCTCTTTTTTGCATCGCTTTCGATGGTAATGACGGGTATGTTTTTGCTTATGGCCGTATCGATGACGGGGGTAAACTGGGTTTCATCCAGCACATGGGTGGCGATGCCGTCAACCTTTGAAGCGATGGCAATGTTCAGATATTGAAGCTCTTCATTTATATTTGTAAAGCGGGGACCGTTGAACTCCACGGCAACATTAAAGGCCTTGGCCGCTTCAAAGGCTCCTTTTTTCACTTCGCTCCAGAAAGGGTCGTCTGTGCTCTGGGCAATGACAACAAAGTGATAGTTGGGTTTTTTTACGCTCTCGACAAATTTTTCATTTGTGCTCTGAATAAACGCATCATTTGCATGAAGATAGACAAGTGAAAAAGCCACAACAAGCATAAGGGCTGCAAATAGCACTATGACAAAGACTGTATACGGTTTTTTCATTTCAATACACCCTTTAAATTATTATGAAACATTAACATTTTCTTCAAATAGCATTATTTTCCTCTGTATTAATTTAATATTTACTGAACAAATTGTTTTGCAAATGGTAAATTCAAATTTGGCGCGGAATATATAGCATAATTTTAATATTGATTTTATGCTGTGCAAAAGAAAAGCTGCCGATACAAATTATTATATCAACAGCCACTTCTTTTATAAACACTTTTATTCATTTCCCTAAAAATTCATTTATTAATAGTTTTCTACAAATACCTCAAAATGCCCCTGAGGATGATGGCAGGTAGGACAAGTTTCCGGAGCTCCTTCTCCTACATGGATGTGCCCGCATACCCTGCATTTCCATGCCGTCTTTTCCTTCTTTTTGAACACGGTGCCGTTGGCAACGTTTTCTGCCAGCTTGTTGTACCTGGCTTCATGATGTTCTTCAACCTTTGAAACAAGTTTAAAAGCCGCGGCGGCCTCAGGAAAGCCTTCCTCTGCGGCGATTCTGGCGAATTCAGGATACAGGACGGTCCACTCCTCATTTTCTCCGGCGGCAGCGGCTTTCAGGTTGTCAAGCGTCGAACCCTGGGCTACAGGATATGCGGCGTTGATCTCCACCTGGGCAGGAAGTTCTCCGTCCAGTCCCTGGAGAAGAAGCTTGTAAAACTGCTTTGCATGGGACCTTTCATTGTCTGCCGTCTCAAGGAATATGGCCTCAATCTGTCTGTAGCCCTCCTTGCTGGCCACGGAAGCGTAAAAGGTATACCTGTTGCGCGCCTGCGACTCCCCGGCAAAGGCCTTCATCAGATTTTCAAGTGTTTGGGTTCCTTTTAAAGATTTCATGACTTGCCTCCCATCTTCATATTTTGGAATTAATAATTATATATTCTCCGGACCTTCTGCTTAATTCCTTAATATTAAAGTCTTCCAAGCCGATTACCATGGGTTATTTGAAATCTTCCATGAATCCCTTGATCTTTTCCATGTCGGCAGGCATATCCACCAGGGAAGGCCCATCCTTCAAAAAGTCAAGTTTGTCATGGTATGTAGCACCTTCCGCCTTATAGAATATTCCCAGAGGAATTTTGTCTCCCCACTCCATCACCTTTTGCATTGCCGACAATTTGTCGCTGGCATCATAACTTTCATCCAGTTTGTAAATCCTCTTGCTGTACCACTGGAAAGTATTTATTTTATTGAAGCTGATGCAGGGCTGAAGGATGTCCACCAGGGCATATCCTTTGAAGTTTATTGCCTCCGTCATGACAGAAATAAGGTGTTCCTTGTCACCGCTGAAAGATCTGGCAACAAAACCCGCTCCCAGGGACAACGCTACCAGCAACGGATTCATGGGAATGTTGACCGAGCCCACAGGCTGTACCTCCGTTATATGTCCCATATCAGTGGTGGGAGACGCCTGCCCTTTTGTCAGTCCGTATATCTGGTTGTCATGTACAAAATGTGCGATATTGACATTCCTGCGGATGTTGTGGATAAAATGGTTTCCACCCTCTCCATAAGTATCGCCGTCGCCGGAATCAATGATCACCGTCAGCTCTCTGTTTGCAATTTTTGCGGCGACAGCCGCAGGCACAGCCCTGCCGTGCAACCCGCAAAAACCGTTCGCATTTATGTATTGGGGTGTTTTGGCCGCCTGGCCGATTCCACCTACCACAAGCACTTCATGAGGCTCTTTCCCCGTCCTGTTCAAAGTCTCCTTCAAAGCCTCCAGTATGCTCAAATCTCCGCATCCGGGGCACCAGGCCGTATCACAGGTAAAAAATCTATTTTCGCTCATCCCTAAACCTCCCAAGCTAAATTTGTATCTGCTTATTTAAGCTTTGCCACGATTTCTTCCGCAGAAATGGGTCTGCCGTCATATTTGAGAATGCTGCCGCCGCACCGTATACCCGTGCACTCCATGATTACCGCGGCCAGCTGTCCTGTGGCGTTCTGTTCCACATTAATGATCCTTTTGGCCTTCGCGGAATTTTCCAGCAAAGCCTTTTGGGGCAAAGGCCACACATCCCCGAAGATCAACGCGGCAAATTTTTCTCCATCTCCTGCATTCAATGCGTTGATAGCCTCTTTGACAGGCCCGTCCAGGGAACCCCAGGCAACCAGAAGGACGTCAAAATCCTCCGCACCCACAAATTCAGGCTCAATCAGTTCTTCTTTGAGGAATTCCATTTTTCTCAGCCTCTTGTCATTCATCCTTACCCTGACTTCCGCCGATTCCGTTATATGTCCTGTTTCGTCGTGTTCGTCACTGTCCACCAGAACGGTTTTCCCGGGAACCTTTCCCGGAATGACCCTTGGGGAAATGCCGTTTTCGGTGATCTCATAGCGCCTGTATTCCTTTTCCCCTGCATATTCCTCGTTGCTTATGTGCCTTTCAACGGTAACCCGGCTGAAATCGAAGGGCTTGACCGTTGTCGTATAATCCGCCAGGAATTGATCGCCCATAATAACGATGGGAATCTGGTATTTGTCTGCCAGGTTGAAAGCCCTGACGGTCTGGTAGAACGCATCTTCCGGATTTCTCACCGCGATGACCATCCTTGGGAATTCGCCCTGGGAACATGATATGACAAACTTCAAATCCGCCTGTTCCGTCCGTGTAGGAAGGCCAGTGGTAGGCCCAGGACGCTGTATCTCCGCGATGACCAGCGGAATTTCCTGCATGGCGGAAAGACCGATGGCCTCAACCTTAAGCGCAAAGCCTCCGCCCGAAGAACCGGTCATGGCTCTGACCCCGGCATAGGAAGCTCCTATGGCCATATTTATGGCGGCAATCTCATCTTCGGCTTGCTCAACAACGATTTCCGCCTCGTTCATTTTCGTAGCCAGGTAATTCATGATGCTGGTGGACGGCGTCATGGGATAGGCCGAGTAGAATTTGCAACCTGCAGCCAGGGCTCCCAGCGCGATGGCCTGGTTGCCGTTGATCAATATGCTGCCGTCCTGTCCGTCCGGATGGATTGCACATCTGGACTCAATCAGCCCAAGCCCCTGGGAAAGGGCCGCCAGATTCAACGCCGCAACCTCTTCCTTTTCAAAGGTGAGCTTCAAAACATCTTCCACCTGCGAAAGATCAAGCCCGTACAGCTTTAATAGAGCTCCCAGGGCCACGCTGCCCATCGCTTTGACATTTCCCGTGTTTTTCGCCGTGGCCTTCAAAGGAAGCCTGATAACCCTCGGATCATCATAGGCAAGTTCCTCATCACATAGGACAATACCTTCACTGCTCAACCTTCCGATATGGGTCCTGATGGTTTCTTCATTCAGGGCAATAATCGCATCAAGTCCATCCCTGTGGGAATGGAGCTTCAGGTTGCCAAACCTCACCTGGATGAAATTGTGTCCACCCCTGACCCTGGACATGTAATCCCTTATCGTAAAAATCTCAAAACCTTTTCTTTTTAATACCCTTTCCAGTATGGCTGCAAGGGTGTCCATCCCCTGACCGGCAGCGCCACCTATGAGTACGTTGTAATCCATCTCTTCACCCACCCTATAAATTTTTATTGCAAAGAATACAGAAAATAAAGACTGCCAAAAAACATTATAATGGGCACAGTTTATAATTCGACATTTTCATCAAGCAAACTGTGCGAATTTCATCGATAACCACCTTAATCAAATTTTAATTTTAAAGCTTGTTATCGATATATCTTTACCACTTCACTTAATATAATAACATGTTTTTGGCAATATCAACGCAGTAAAACATTTTTATCCTCAAAATTTATTTGTTTTTTATATTACATAATTGGTTGTCCTTCCATTTTTTCACTTCATATTTTATCGCATTCTGTACATTTTAATAATGGTAGGTATTTGTTTATGAATATTGGAGATGGTGTTATGAATTCACACTTGCATGAGTTCAATATTGAATCGGATATGGTAAACGGGCATAATCACAGGATCCTTGGCTTCACCGAAAGTACGGTGGGTTTCAACCTGCTCCATTTCCATTACTTCTGGGGTATTTGTTCCTACAGGGGACATACCCATTATTTTTCGGGCTTTACCGGCTTGCCCGTAAAAACGGAAAACGGGCATATCCACAGGATCGAAGGCCTCCTGGAGATGAACAACCTCCATGAACACCGTTTCACCGGCTATACCCGCGAAGAAGTTCATTATATATCGAAGAAAGTCACCGGAACGGCACTCATATAGCCTACCATTCCCCCTGGATTTCCGCATACATGTGATCTACACCGAAATCCTTTTTGTCAAAATAATCGGCGGCGCTCCCAAAGGTTGCATCCACATTGATCCACCGGTTTTCCTCAGCGCTGAAAACCTGGTTCCATGCGTGGTCTCCCCAGGCGACTCCGCTGTACCCAAGTCCCGTAACCAGTCTCACTTTTACCCCTGCAGCCCTGCACATGGCGATATAAAGGCAGGAGTAGTCAAAGCAGATGCCCTTCTTTGTATTATATGCCACGACGGCTCCCGAAGAAGTTCCCTTGGGACTTTTGCTCACCTGTTCCGCCTTTTCATAGTCGTATTTGATGTTGCCGCTCACCCATTTATATAGCAGATAGGCTTTCTTTTTGCTGTTTTTCTCGTCGCCTACGACTTTCAGAGCCGTTTTGTCGATCTCCGGAGAAGATTCGATCGCTTCTTCCAGGGTCACTCCGTTGAAGTATTCGATCACCCGGATATTCCGTTTCGCCAGTTCCTCCTTTATCTGGGAACCGATCTGGGGTATGGCATTCCTGCCGTCCTTCGGAATGACCATTCCGATTTCCCGGAAGGAATCATTGACCAGCACCGGTACCTTTTTTGCGATATTGGAATTCAGGGCAGGATAAATGGCACCCTTGTACAGTAACTGGTATGCCGGCGAATCATTCATCCACTTTGAGAGGATGGGTGCGGGAAAATAATAGGTATAGAAATTCAACAGCAGTCCTACAATGAACACCATATAGAGGGACCTGGGAACCTGCCACAGGGACCCGAAAAGCCTTTTTGCGAAACCTCCGCAGGAGTCGACAAAAGAGTAGCAGCCGTTGGCAAAGGGAACGATGACCGCACCATAAAGGGGTGTGGTTATCAGCCGGAGCAGTATCATGGTCAGAAGCAGCAAAAGGGGCACGGCCATAATGTAAGTCAGCACATCCCGCCCGTACAGGCCATCCTTTATCACTGCCGGAATCCAATCATAAATTTGCCTGAAAGGGGTTCCCTCATGGTCAAAGAATATTTTTTTCGTAAGGAATATTGAAAGTATCAGGCTAAAAAGAAATTCTATATTATCAAACAGCGATGCCATGGACCTTTGCATCCTGTCCCTGGAAAAGTTCTCAAAAGCCCCCGAAATAATGGGAATCAGAAAAACCAAAGCCAATCCTACCGTCACCAAGTTAAGCTTAATCAAAAAAATCCCCCTTGTCCGGCGTTGTGCCTATAGGTTGGCTGTGTTTTTCACAGCCTCCTATAAGTATATCATATCGGACGGCTTCCCTATTGACAATAAATTACGCCACATTTTCTGCGGCAAAATCGTGGCAAAATATTCTTACAAACTCTGTTTCCACAGTTTATTGCCTTCAAGGTTTTAAAATATGCATATAAAGATTCATTTTTAATAATATTGAATTATTTTACAACCCTGTACTTTTGTCTTGAAACAAGTACAATTTAGCCATTTATGAATTCCAGACTTCATACCCCTTAAAAAATATGAAATTTTAAAAATTACGACTTGCATTTTATATGAAAAAAAGATACTATATATTATAAGTAAATTCAATAGAATTACATTTTTCAAAGCAATGGTGTTTTTGAAAGAGGTTATATTTTTAAACCGACGAGGGCGTTCAAATTATGTTTTGACGCGCTCTTTTATTTTTTTTTACTTATTTATTAATATCTATATAACAGAAAGGGGATTTAAAATGTCAAACTTAAGTGAAATCTTTGGTGCAAACGTATTTAATGATTCAATTATGAGAGAACGCCTTCCAAAAGCTACTTATAAAGCTTTAAAGAAGACTATGGATGAAGGTCTCCCTCTTGAACCGGCCGTTGCGGAAGTCGTTGCCAGTGCAATGAAGGATTGGGCCATTGAAAAGGGAGCTACCCACTTTACTCATTGGTTCCAGCCGATGACAGGAATTACGGCTGAAAAGCACGATTCTTTCATCAGCCCTACTTCTGACGGAAAAGTTATCATGGAGTTCTCCGGAAAAGAATTGATCAAAGGTGAACCGGATGCTTCCTCCTTCCCTTCCGGCGGGCTGCGCGCAACTTTTGAAGCTAGAGGCTATACCGCTTGGGACTGTACTTCTCCCGCATTTGTAAAGGACGGTTCCCTTTACATTCCCACCGCCTTCTGTTCTTATACGGGTGAAGTCCTTGACAAGAAAACTCCTCTTCTCCGTTCCATGGAAGCTCTTTCCAATCAGGCGATGAGAGTACTTAAGCTTTTCGGCAATACCACCACCACAAAGGTTATAACTACCGTAGGTCCCGAGCAGGAATATTTCTTGATCGACAAGGAATTTTACGATGCCCGTAAAGACCTTCTTTACACCGGCAGAACCTTATTCGGCGCTAAACCTCCGAAGGGTCAGGAACTGGAAGACCACTATTTCGGTACCCTGAAAGAAAGAATATCCGCTTTCATGAAGGAACTTGACGAAGAGCTCTGGAAGCTTGGCATATCCGCAAAAACAAAGCATAATGAGGTTGCACCTGCTCAGCACGAGCTTGCTCCCATATTTACCACAACCAATATCGCTACCGACCACAACCAGTTGACAATGGATACCATGAAGAAAGTGGCATTGAGGCATGGCCTTGTTTGCCTGCTTCATGAAAAGCCCTTTGCAGGTGTAAACGGCTCAGGTAAGCACAACAACTGGTCCATGGGCACCAACGACGGACAGAACCTTCTGGAACCCGGCCATACTCCCCATGAGAATGCCCAGTTCCTCGTATTCCTCACCGCCGTTATGAAGGCTGTTGATGAATATGCCGACATATTGAGGGTATCCGCTTCAAATCCCGGAAACGACCACAGGCTTGGAGCCAACGAAGCTCCTCCGGCAATCATCTCCATTTTCCTCGGCGAACAGCTCACAGACATACTGGAGCAGATCGAAAACGGAGGCGCTACAAGTTCCAAACAGGGTGGACAGTTAAAGATCGGTGTGTCCACACTCCCTGCCCTTCCAAAGGATACGACGGACAGAAACAGGACTTCACCTTTTGCTTTCACAGGCAACAAGTTCGAATTCAGAATGGTGGGTTCTTCCCAGTCCATCGCCGGCTGCAACTTCGTACTCAACACCATCGTTGCGGAAATACTGAGCCAATTTGCCGACAGGCTTGAAAAGGCACAGGATTTTGATGCCGAAGTACAATCCCTGCTCCAGGAAGTTGTCAAGAATCACAAGAGGATCATCTTCAACGGCAACGGATACTCGGAAGAGTGGGTGGAAGAAGCGATCAAGAGAGGCCTGCCCAACTTTACTTCCACCGTTGCAGCTCTGCCCCAGCTAATCAGTGAAAAGAGCATCAGCGCGTTTGAAAAGCACGGAGTATTAAACAAGGTTGAACTTGAATCCCGTTACGAAATCAACCTGGAGAGCTACATCAAGACAATCAACATCGAAGCCCTCACCATGCTTGAAATGGCTAAGCGCCAGATACTGCCCTCAGTAATAAAGTTTACGACGGAGCTGGCCTCTTCCATCAATTCAATCCAGGCAACCGGTGTTGACGCCGATACAAGCGCCCAGGCCGAACTTCTCGTTGAGATTTCCGCTCTCGCGGCTTCTTTGAAAAAGAACATTGCCGTATTGGAAACCGCTGTGGACGAAGCATCAAACCTGCACGGCGATTCTTATGCACAGGCTTGCGCCTTCAGAGACAAGGTGTTCGCCCAGATGGCAGTTCTAAGAAGCGATGCCGACAAGCTTGAGGCTCTCGTTGATGAAGAGTACTGGCCTCTGCCCACCTACGGTGATATGCTGTTCAACGTGTAACATAACAGAAAATCAAAAGAGCTCTGATTCTGTCAGAGCTCTTTTTTTGTGTTCGCCATTCTAAGGTGCGGTTACCGTCACCGTGCATTCCGCATATTTGGTCGGGTCCACCTGACTAAAGAATCTTATTACCCTGGTACCTGGATTCATTGCAGTAACAAGCCCCGAAAACGATACAGTTACTGTATTGCCTGAAACAGACCACCCATATCTCTTGTCCGTTGCATTTTCAGGCATTATTGTACCTATTAACTGGTAAGTCTGGCCTACTGCCAAAGTAAGCGATGTTACGTTGAGGCGGGCTCCGGTTACCGGTACTACACCTGCGTTGACCGTCACGGTGCATTCCGCGTATTTGGTCGGGTCTGCAGCACTGGTCGCCCTTATTACCGCCGTGCCCGGATTGTTTGCCGTCACAAGTCCCGTTGAGGACACTGTCACTACGTTCCCCGTCCCTTGTACCGTCCATGTTACGTCCTTGTTGGTTGCATTTGCAGGTGTCACCGTCGCAGTCAGCTGTTCCGCCTGGCCCGCCGTTAAGCTGACCGAAGCTTTATTGATACTAACTCCGGTCACCGGCACTACAGTACTTGAACTTACTGAGACTGAACAGGTGGCATACTTGCTCGGGTCCGCATCGCTTGTTACTTTTACTACTGCATGTCCAAACTTATTTGCCGTCACAAGTCCTGTTTGTGACACCGTTACCGTATTCCCCATAGCATCATAAGAAATTGTCCATGTCACATTTTTGTTCGTTGCATCTTCCGGCGTTACCGTCGCAACCAACTGTTCCGTCTGCCCCGCCTCCATACTGGTTATGCTTTTATTAAGGCTGACCCCTGTTACCGGTACCACTCCCGCGTTGACCGTCACCGTGCATTCTGCGTACTTGGTTGGATCAGCATCACTGGTCACTCTTATTACCGCGGTACCGGAATTATTTGCCGTAACAAGTCCTGTTGTAGATACCGTAACCACATTGCTTCCACTCTGGCTCTGTACCGTCCATGTCACATCCTTGTTGGTTGCATTTACAGGTGTCACCGTCGCAGTCAGCTGTTCTGTCTGGCCCACGGTTAGGGTTGCGGAGGGTTTGTCGAGGCTGACCCCCGTTACAGGCACTGCAGCCGGGGTAACCGTTATCGTGCATTCGGCATATATACCCGGATTTCTCTGGCTGGATACCCTTACTACCGTGGTGCCGGGATTCTTTGCGGTGATAAGGCCCCATTCCCATGTCACTACATTCCCTAATGTAAACCACATCACGCTTTCCGTTGCATTCTGCGGCGTTACCGTTGCAGTCAACCGTTCCGTCTGCCCCACCGTCAGGCTGAGGGAGGTTTTGTTGAGGCTGATTCCCGTTATTGGTACTACCGCCGGAGTAACCGTTACCGTGCATTCCGCATATTTGGCCGGGTCCGCGGCACTGGTCGCCCTTATTACCGCCATACCGGAATTATTTGCAGTAACGAGGCCCGTTGAGGATACTGTCACTACGTTGCCCGTCCCCTGCACTGTCCATGTCACGTCCTTATTGGTTGCATTTGCAGGTGTCACCGTCGCGGTCAGCTGTTCTGTCTGCCCAACTGCAATGCCGGCAGATGCTTTATTCAAAGAAATCCCGGTTACAGGCACATCTTCCGAAGTATCTATTATTGATATATCATCCAGGTACATGTTATTTCCGCCTTTGCTTATAGCCAGAAAGGCTATGCGCAAATCGGAAGTATTTTTGTATTCTTCAAGGCTTATGGTGTGCTCCTTCCAGCCTGCAGTTCTGTCATGCCTGCTTATTTCGTCTCCGACATTCTCCCAGTTCAAGCCGTCTATAGACACCTGGACTTGAATGCAGTCTGCATTAACAATTTCATTGTCATGGTACATCCAGAAGCCTAAACTGTAACTGCCATCCTTTAGGTTGATGCCTGAAGTTCTATATAAGCGGGTATTTTGGCCCCACACATCTCTGGAATTGAATTTTATCATCCTTGCGCCGGACTTTGGACTATCCAGGGTAGGCTTGGTGCCACTAGAAACAACCCTCCATTCTCCAAATGCACCACTTACATTCTGAGTGCTCCACCCTTCGGGAATGATTCCACTGCCGCTTTCAAACCCCTCGCTCAGCAATACGCCCCTCAAGGCTTCTGTTACCGTCACGGTGCATTCCCCGAATTTGCTTGAATCAGCCCGGCTTGTGGCTCTTATTACTGCCGTGCCGGGGTACTTTGCAGTCACTGTGCCGTCTTGGCCTACTACGGCTACGTCAGGTGTACTCTCACCGTATACCGACCATATTACACTTTTATTTGCGCCTGCCGGCTCCACAACGGCAGTCAGCCGCTCTTTTTGCCCTGCGGTGATACTTGTGGCAGTTTTATTGATAGAAACGCCTGTAATGTCCGGTAATGGTTTTCCTGCAATATGTACCGAAGAATTCTGCGGGTCATGCAGTCTTACCGGCCAGTCCATATTTGCCGCATCATAATTTCCGTCGGTGGTCAAAACGGTCAGGGCTCCATCTTTAACAGCATTATTTTCATCTATTAATTCAAGGCAAATAGCTATATCCACCTTGCCGTTATTATCAAAATCGCCCAATACCGGATCTGAATTTGAATAATCTGCTTTAGTCCCGCCAGGTCCCAAAATTTTCCACTTCTTTACGCCCTGTGCGTTTCTGTCAATGGCCAGCAGTTCCCCTTCCACATAATTCCTCTGCTCAGAATCAGGATATGAAGAATATTTCTTGTTGTCATAACGGTAAGTTAATATTTCCGGAAAACCGTCGCTGTTGATATCTCCAACCGAAATTCTGCCATAATAACGTGTCCTGTAATATGGCCAGGCGCTGGATAATGGTTTGCCATCCATTTTTAACACGTTAATTTCATTCAGTTGGGAATATACAATTTCATCTGTTCCGTCCCTGTCCATATCGGCAATTGCAAGGTCATAACCGTCTACTCCATAATTTACAGGAAGAATGTACGGCCAGCCGACTTTTACGCTACCATCGGAAGCTATGACATATAATCTTTGCTCATCCCCCGCCTTATATCCTCCGGCCCACAGAATGATTTCCTCCTGTCCGTCATGGTCAAGGTCCCCACCCATCATACTTTTTATGAATGCATTGGAGAAAGACGGTTCGACTGCCTGCCATGCCAGAGGAGTTCCATCCCATTTGTAAAGTTTTAGGGAGGACGCCAGGTTGCTATTGTTCTGCTGCGTAATAATTTCTTTTTCTCCGTCATTGTTCATATCCAGGATCAAGAAATGGACAAATTTACTGTAGGAAATTAGAGTATCAGGAATTGGAATGGGAAATTTTGAGCTCAAAAGAGACCCATCTGATTTAAAAGCATACAAGTATCTGGTCTTAGAATTCAAATGTGTACCCAACACAAGAATTTCCGGGACGGAATCACCATCCAAATCCTGGAGGACAACGGGATTGCTAGAAAAATTGTATTGACTCTCCAAAGAAAATTCGACATAGGAATTATCGTTTCTTAGAACTCTCACTCTTCCATCTTTTACAAAAACCGCTTCTTCCCCGGGATACTCATCAACATCTCCAACAGCGGCCTGGCTATATGCCAAACTGTTGAACAACGAGCTATATTGAAGGACCCCGTCGTAAGAATATTTTACAAAGGATGTCTGGTCATGTACATAAGAATAAACTCCAACGAGGTCAGCTTGCCCTGTCCAGCTATACGCCGGCAGAATACTTGAATAGTCCGGAAAGGGACTTTCCAATTTCTGAGGCCAATTGGCGGAGGCCAAGTCCGGCTCCAAATAGACAATGGTCCTCTCTTCATTGGTAAAACCCGCGTTATCAACCAGCAGCCTCAACTGGTAATATCCGGCCCTTCCCGGATAAACACCGGAATCCCAACTGCCTAAAAGTCCTTCGGTGACAGGGGCATTACCCCCATTTTCCAAAGTGAACCCTCTAGTAGACCATTCCGTGGGCTCCAGCCCTTCCGCCCACTCCATGCGGTAGCGCTGAAAAGTCTGTCCTTCTGCTGATCCACGGATGGGTACTACCGCCCCCGGCTTGATCTGGCTGGCATAACTTGGATCCGGCGAAGCAGCAGGATTGGAAATTTTTATCTGATCTACTTCTACCTCTACCCTGTCGAAATAAATATTTGACGGAATGCTATTGTCTTTCACACCCAACCGCAGCACGTATTTCCCATCGGGAAGCGTTGTTGTATCAAAAACACCCAGCTGTCCCGCATCAACAGGAGTGCTTCCCTGCGCGATGGTGTTCCATTGCGTGGATTCCCGCCCGGCTCCATTTATTTTACCATATTCCAGGGTATAACCGGAAAAGCTGTCGCCTTTGGCGCTGCCTGTAATCACTACCATACCGGCTACGGAACTCCCTGAAGACGGGCTTTCAATGTCCGATATCATGGTGCTGCTAATTTGCAGGGCTTTTGCTGCATTTATGCGTCCATATCCCGTGGCATAGTCAAAGCCCGGGGACATGATATCCGTGGCGGAACTCTGGAGCACAGCGCTTACCTGATTATTTGAAAACTCCGGATGGTGAGACAAAATCAGCGCCGCTGCTCCCGCGACATGGGGGGCCGCCATGCTTGTTCCACTAAGCACAGTATATTGACCTCCCACCGGTGTTCCTCTTGAGGTTCCTGCCGCACGCAAAGAGAGTATATCAACTCCCGGAGCCGCCACTTCAACACAACTCCCCCAGTTTGAAAACTCTGCTTTCTGATCCGTATGATCTATAGCAGCGGCAGTTATGACATTCTCAAGCCCCCCGGGGAAAAATACTCCGGCGTCCGAGTCATTGTTTCCCGCTGCCGCGATTACAACTGCGCCCAATTCATTTGCAATGTCCACTGCTTCTTTGATAACCTGAGAATACCCCTTTCCTCCCCAACTGTTGTTGATGACGTCTGCGCCGTTACGGGCCGCGTAAATTATTGCAGAGGCAAGAGCGGTATCATAGCCTCCTCCATCACTGTCCAATGCTTTGATAGGCATAATCCTGGCTTCGGGCGCCACTCCGATAATTCCGATTCCATTGTTGCCAGCCGCAGCAATGGTGCCGGCCACATGCGTCCCATGCCCATGATCATCGGCAGGACTGCTGTCGCCATTTGCAAAGTCCCATCCCCAGGTGTCATCGATGTAGCCATTGTTGTCATCGTCAATCCCGTTGCCGGCGATTTCTTTCGTATTGGTCCATATATTGGCCGCAATATCCGGATGGCTATTATCAACCCCCGTATCCACCACGGCTACCGTTATCCCCCTCCCTTTTGCCGTATCCCATGCCTCCGGACACGAAGTGATTTTTACGCCATAAAGGTCATCAAACGCCTGGGACCAGGTTCCCCTGCTTGAGAAATACGGGTCATTGGGGACCATTTGTGTGGTTGCAAACATTTCCGGTTCGGCATACTTGAATCTGGCATCCTTTTTTAGTGACTCCAGCAGGCTTTCATACTCTTCCTGGCTGGTCACATCGGCTTCAATAACATAGGTGTTGGAAATATCCGTGGTCTTCTGGACCTTGGGGCTCCGTTCCGACCTTTTTGGGAAATCCTTCCTGGCTTCCTGTATGAAATCCCTTTCTGTTTTGCCGGTTTTCTTCTTCCAGCTTACCAGTTCTTTGTATACGGGTTCTATCTTTTTGATTTTGTACCTGTCAAAAAGATTCCCCAGGCCCTTAGGCGAGCTTTTTTGTATCGCCATATCCTTCTGGCTGATGGAGGTCTCTGCCTGTGAAGCCGTCTCATCATTCAGTTTTACCACGATACGGTATTTTTGCGGAGTACCGGGAGCTTTCTGGTCGGAATGATTTACATCTTGTAATGCCAGAGTGCTGTCAAATACTAAAAGAAATGACAAAAATACAATCAGAGAGACAAGCAGCAGCTTCTTCGTCCGTTTTTTGGTTTCCTTTGTAGAAAACATCATATTCGTAAGCATCCTTTCAATGTCATAATAAATTTAGTAGACCGTCAAAAGCTTTACATCTGCATTAAATTCCATAAATTTATTTTTTTGCTTTATCCTCCTTTCCCATCAATTAAATTCATAAAAGTGAAAAATATTCCATATGACGGTTACACAAATTTTATGGCTTCTACCCTTTCGTGTAAATAGTCATTTTTGTCATTTTTTGTATTTATTTGTCCGAGTTTTGAGAGGTTTTACTTTGAAGCCAAACACAAAGGGCCTGTCTCCATCCGGTGAAAACCGTTTTTGAGACAGGCCCTTTGCATTTAACTATTCAGACTCAGAATGACCCTTCAATGGTCCAGCTGTCGTTACATATCTCTGCATCTGTTGTGGCACTTGAACTCTTGAGTCCAGCATTGGAGTTAATCGTTATGGTGTCTCCAACCGCTATATTTCCACCGCTTGCATTCTGTATGGTAATAAAGAGCCTGTAGGTGCATTCCCAATTCGCCGTATAGTCGGCTCCCAGAGACTTGCCATGGAGGTCCAGCAAAGCATCAAGCTCGCTTTTTGTAACCGCAACGCGGTTTGCAACATTCGCCGTATTGGTATCGGTATTGAATACAATCTCCAGCATGTCTCCATCGTTCAGCCCTGCATGGTTTCCGGTATTTTTGGCTGTTATAGACATCATCACAGGTGCAGGCTTACTGTAATCAAAAGCTCCGCCAAGCCTTGCACTTGATGTGCTTACAGCAGACGAGCCGCCTTCGGCTCTCAGGTTTCCACCGGGCTTGAGGGTCCAGGTATCGCGGATGCTGACGCTTGAATCTGTCACATCGGTGATTGTAATGAGCAGGGAACCGTAGTACCATTCCCCCGAGTAATCCCTTCCCAGTATCTTTCCGGCACCAAAATCAATCAGGGTATCGATGTCTGCCTTTGTCGCCACGGGAGGCTCATTGGTGCGTTCATCAAAGTAAACATAAATCTGACTCCCGTTATGGATGGGGCTGGGCCCTGAAACCGCACTTATAGAGCTGATTTCAGGCGGTAGTTCTATGTCCAGCACTGTGCTATATGCCGTTTCACCGGTAAAACCGGACTCATTGACTTTCATTGCAAAATCGCCCTGTTTTGCGGTTCCTGTAAGCCCTACCGTTATCTGTCCGGGGCTGTGGTACGTTACACTGCCGATACTCAGCCCGGTAGATCCGCCATAATACCAGAGGTCGGCTGCCGTAATTCCGGGATCAAAGCTCCCCCCTGCCACCGTTATTACCAAACTTGGGTTGACTTCCCTGTATCCTATTTGCGAAACGGTCGATAAGATGGGGCGGTTGTCGGCAGCAGTGGTCACCGTCAGCTTTACCGGGTTCGCCTGCTTGCTGCCTTGTCCGTCCACCGCCGCAAAGTATATATCATAAGTAGTCTCCGGCTTCAGGCCACTTTCATGCTTGAAGCTTTCATTTCCGGCAGTAACCCCTTCGAAGGTATACCATTTCAAGTTTGACCCCGGCCCCCTTACATCGGTATGTGCGATGACCTGGTCAACCGTTGGAGCCACTGTGCTTCCGTTATGTTCATATAACACGGCGTATACCGTCGAATCCTTTTGGCACTTTGCCACCAGGTAGAAGCCATTATAACTGAGGCTTTCTGTTTTGGGATAACCCTCAAAGAAGAAATCATCTTCTTGTGCCGGGGGATTTTCATTGTCCGAGAAAGTTATTGACTTACCGGTTGTACTGTACCCCATTGCATTCTTGGAGTAGACCCCGATCTTTGTCGTTCCCGCAGGGATTAAGGTGCCTTGTTCTATTGTTACACGGTAGGGGTCTCCTTTTGTTACATCAGAACCTATCTGTCCACCTCTGGATCCGTCTCCCTTCACCCAGAATACTCCATAGTGGGTTATATTGCTTTCATCGGCGGCGGCGGTCCACGTTACTTGTCCGCCCAGCTCTCCGCTGTCTGTATCAATATCATTAAAGCTCACTGAGCCTGCCAGCGCTGTCGGTACTTCCGGCTGCGGAGATGTTTCCGAGGCTCTATCTACTGTCACCATGTACGTCTTTGTTGAATTATTCTGTGCGGTTACTGCTATCGTAAAGACATTATGTCCGACAGAGAGCTCAGAGCTGTATACGGCTTTGGATACTGAAACTACATGATTAATCGTCATTTGCTTGTATACGGCAGATGTAACGGTGGGTGTTATCCCGATGCTATCTACACTGTAAGCTACACTTACCGTGTAGTTTGTAATCCCCGGTGCAAATGCCGGGCTTAAGCTTCCTGCACTTACTGTTATATTGCTTAATGTGGCATCGCTGCTTAAATTACCGCCTCCGCCACTACCTCCGCCTCCACCACTGCCGCCTCCGGAAGGTGCTGGAGGTGTTTGTGAAGGGATGATATTAGTACCGGCAATATCTGCTCCTTTAACGCCGTCTTTAACTTCAATCTTTGTAGGTTTTTGTTCCATTGAAACACCATTTGCATTGATCTTTGCCGTTTCTATCTTGCCTTTTCCCGTTACTGCAACTTCTCCGTTGGCAATGAGTGTGGTGATGGCGGCAGCTGCCGCAACGGAAATTTTTGCTTCCTGTGCCGTATCTCCAACGGTTATTTCTTTCACCGTACCGCTGGTAATCGACACCGCGGCACCGGCGGCCGCAACCTTTACCGCATTAAAGCCACCGGCCAGTTCCACTTCCGTACCTGCCTCCACTGCTATCGTGACTTCATTGAAGCCTTCACCTGTCACATTGTCTTCTTCGAGCTTCGCAGCAGTTTCAGCTTCAACCGTATCGATAGAAGTCGAGCCTTGAGCCACAACCCTAACCTTGGAATTATCCGGTACATTAATTACAACCCTCCCAAGTACGGAGTTAATGACGACGATACTGTGTTCTCCGCCGCCGCTGACCGTCGTCGTACCTTTTACTTCAACATTGTCAAGCGTAACTTCCCCATCTCCGATGCCTTCGGATAAATACAGGTTTCCGGTGATAACGGTATTGCTGAGTTTCACTCCCCGCGTGCTGATGGTGACGTTACCATTAATTGTAGCCATACCTGCGGCAGGACCAAACGCCCCGCTTGTACCGTATATTTCTCCGGCCGCTCTGGAAAGAATGGTAACTACTTCAGCCCTGGTGGCGTTATTGGCGGGCTTGAAGGTATTGTCTCCATACCCTTTGATAAACCCATTTTTAGCCACAGCCCCAACGTAACCCTTGCTCCAGGAAGGAATTGCAGAGGAATCGGAAAAATTCCCTGCAGAACTTTCGTTTGTCTTGAGTTTCAAAATCCTCCCCAATATAACTGCTGCTTCCTGCCTTGTTATTTTGCTGTTGGGCTTCACCGAACCGTCGTTATAGCCGCTTATGTAGCCCGCCGCCCTGGCCTTGGAAACCTCGGGTGCAAACCAGTCCGATGCCTTCACGTCGGTGAATGCTGCCGGTGAGGTTTTGGCAAATCCGAAGGCCCTGTTCACAATGGCCATAAACTCAGCCCTGGTAATGTCACTATCAGGCCTGAACGAACCGTCTTCATACCCTTTCACCAGACCTTTTTCAGACCATGCAGAAATCTGGCTCTCCGCCCAATGTCCTTTTACGTCTGCCTTCTGAGCCGCGAATGCCGGCGATAGCATGGACATCAGCATAAGTACCGCCAGCAACAAAGACATTGAGCTTCTTTGCATCTTATACATTGAATACCCTCCCACGTTTTATTCTATATTGGATTTACCTTATAGATTTATCACCCGGGGGCTTCAATGACAATCGATTTTTTGTATGATTTTTCGACTGGAAGGGGTAAAAATAGACTACAACTTTTGTATGAGAGGCGGATTTCAGGCTGATACAGGATTTCATTCCATATGCTTACATGGATACTTGTCTACAGTCTTGTACGCAATTAAACAACTCAATTTTATTCTTTATCCCGATTTTTTTGTAAATGTTTGAGACATGCGTTTTGACAGTGGGCATGGAAATGGTCAGTTGGCTGGCAATTTCATCGTAGCTACAGCCTTTGATGAGAAGTGCGATAATTTCACGCTCTCTTTTTGTTACGGCATATTTTTGAATAAACACATCGTTTAATTCGAGGATCGACACTTTTTTGTTTTTCGCGGCCGAATATTCAAGTACAAAAAAAACACTTAGCACATTCCATGTAAAATAGAACAAAGGGAAGGTTAAAAAGCCATAGGGAAAATAATCTGCAAGAATTTCAAATTTTTCAAAGGGCAAATCCAAAGGGGACAGGGGAACAAATATAAAGCAGACAGTCAAAAATGTCTTTTTTACCCTTAAAGCCCTTTGATCCTTCTCGCCTTTTAAGGACTTTACCACCAATGCCAGATAAAAAAGCAGATTCAAAATCAGCAGGATACTGATTGCAACTGCAAACACCAGGCTCATTCCACGGGAAAAGTGCAACAAATATAAAACAGATATGGTGATGCCCAAGGTACCGGCCAGGACTCTTTTCCCCCTGGTGAAGGCAATATCCAGGACGCTATGGGCGAACATGCTGAAAAAATAAAGCGTAGGCGTTGCGCTTATTAAAAAAACAAACTTCAAAAAGCTTATGACATAGCTTGTACCCTGCATATTCACAAATACATAAAACAGGCATATCTGCGAAAGAACAAGGACGGATGTTGAAAAAAGAAAGGCAGCATAGTACTTCAGCAATTTAACTTTGTACCTGCTGTATAGAAAAGAAAAAAGTCCGGCGGTTGAAAACCCTACGACAAATATTACAACATAAAAAAATATGATAAGGTGCTTCATTTCGTCCCCCTGCCAGGTCGTCCATCAAACGGATTTTGTATATGACAAGAAAAAGGCCTGCTTTGGGAATGCAGACCTTTCGTTATTCATTCTCCTAGTAATTCATCCCCATCTCCAGGGCTTTCATTTCTTCCGGTATCAGATAATGCTTCTTTTCAGGAAGCACCGATTTCAGTGCCTTCTCAAAGTTTTCCCTGCTGGCCACCCCTGTTTTTTCAAGAAGCTTTCCAAGGAGAATGATGTTGGCATAGGTCAGATTCCCCATATCGGAAGCCATCTGTGTGGCGGGAATTTCATGCACCTCTACATCCTTCCTGGATGGGCTTTTGTCCACAAGTGAACTGTCGGTGATGATAAGTCCGTCCTTCTCCACCAGCTCTTCAAATTTTTCAAGGGAGGGTCCGTTCATCACGATAAGGGCTGAGGCTTTATTCAAAATCGGTGAACCGATGGGCTCCTCCGATACCACCACGTGACAGTTGGCGGTGCCGCCTCTCATTTCCGGCCCGTAGGAGGGAAGCCATGAGACGTTTTTATTTTCCAGCATCCCTGCGTATGCGATAAGCCTGCCGGCGGAAAGTATCCCCTGTCCTCCGAATCCGGCGATGATTATTTCCTGTTGCTTCATACGATTAACCTCCAAATTACACTTTAGTCATACACCGCTGAAAATCGTCAGATACGAGGAGTACAAGGCGCAAAGCGAAGCAAGGAGCGGAGTTTATATGTTATGTTATAAATGAGCACCGAGCGAGCTTTGCAACGCAGTAATCCGACGTATATCACGGTTTTCAGCTTACACCTCCAGGTCCTTGCCTTTGAAATTGCCCAATGGATAGGCGGGTATCATTTTTTCCTGGAGCCATTTTAAGGACTCTACAGGGCTATATCCCCAGTTTGTGGGACATGTGGACAGTATCTCCACGATGGCAAAGCCCTTGCCCGCCATTTGAACCTGAAAAGCCTTCTTTATGGCTTTTTTCGCGTTCATGATGTTTTTGATGTCATGAACGGATACTCTTTCTACATAGACAGCCCCCTCCAGGGTTGAAAGCATTTCACAGACTTTTATCGGAAATCCGTGCAGCTCCGGCTTTCTTCCGAAGGGAGAAGTGGTGGTCACCTGGTTGATCAGGGTGGTAGGCGCCATTTGCCCTGAGGTCATCCCGTAAATGGCGTTGTTTACAAAGATGGAGGTGATCTTTTCTCCCCTTGTGGCGGCATGGACGATTTCCGCAGTACCGATGGCCGCCAGGTCGCCATCCCCCTGGTAGGTAAACACCACATTGCCGGGATTGACTCTTTTTATCCCTGTTCCAACCGCCGGTGCACGCCCATGTGCAGCCTGTACCATGTCACAGTTGAAATATTCGTAATTGTTGTATGTGCAGCCGACAGGTGAAACACCGATCGTCCTGCCCTCGATATCCAGTTCGTCGATGACCTCTGCGATAAGCCTGTGGACGATACCATGGGTACAGCCCGGACAGTAATGCATCGAAATATCTTTTAAGGCGTGAGGCCTTTTAAATACTGTAGCCATTTTTATTCCCCTCCATGAAACGAATTTACTTAAGAATTTCCTTTATCTTATCCAGGATTTCCTGCTGGCTTGGCAGCATACCCCCCATTCTGCCGTAGAAATGAACAGGACGCTTGCCGTTCACTGCCAGCTTTACATCCTCAACCATCTGGCCTGCATTGAGCTCCACGGAAAGGAAGGCCTTGGGAACTTCTGCGTACTTTTCAAAAGCGTCTACAGGGAAGGGCCACAGGGAAATAGGCCTGATCAAACCCACCTTGATTCCTTCCTTTTCGGCCATCCGGATGACATTTTTTACGATTCGTCCCACGGTTCCGAAAGCGGTAACAATGATGTCCGCATTCTCACAGTTGAATACCTCAACTCTGGTTTCATTCTCTTCGATGGTCCTGTATTTTGCCTGAAGCTTCAGATTGTGCTTTTCGAGCATTTCAGGCTTGATATAGATGGAAGTGACGACATTGTTGTCCCTGCTCATGCCGGTGCCGGTAGTGGCCCAGCTCTTGTCCGCCGGACAAACCTCTTCCTTGTCCTTGAACTCGACTGCTTCCATCATCTGTCCCAGGATACCGTCTCCCATAATCATGGTGATAATCCTGTACCTGTCGGCGATGTTGAATGCCTCTACCGTCATCTCATAGAGTTCCTGGATGCTGGACGGGGCAAGCACCACCATTTTATAGTCTCCGTGTCCGCCGCCCTTGACTGCCTGGAAATAATCGCACTGTGCCGGGAGTATTCCTCCAAGGCCCGGACCGCAGCGTACAATATTGACAATAACCGCCGGAAGCTCCGCTCCGGCAATGTATGAAATGCCTTCCTGCTTCAGGCTTATACCGGGACTCGACGACGAAGTCAAAACCCTGGCGCCCGCACTTGCGGCCCCATATACCATGTTTATCGCCGCGACTTCACTTTCTGCCTGCACGAATACCCCGTCCACCTCAGGCATCTTCTTGGCCATATAATGCGCTATTTCCGTCTGCGGTGTAATAGGATAGCCGAAATAATGCCTGCAGCCCGCTCTGACCGCTGCTTCTGCAATTACTTCGTTCCCCTTCATCAATAATTTCTCACCCATGATCTATCTCCCCCTAACCCCTTACTTTTCTACTTCAATCACACAATCCGGGCAAATTGTTGCACAAAAAGCGCAGCCGATACATTTTTCAGCATCGGTAATGCCAGCGGGGTGGAAGCCCTTATGGTTCAGCTTGTCTGCCTTCATCACTACGATCTTCTTTGGACAAACCGTAGTACAGAGTTTGCACCCTTTACATTTTTCTTCAAAAAAAGTTACCTTCGCCATTACGATCCCTCACTCAATCAGTTAATACAAATCCTTTAAATACAAATAAAACATCAAAATTGGTAAAATATCAACTTCCAAATTTGCTGTTCTTTGACCAAAAGCCACTCCGTTTATTATAAAACTCTTTATCCTTAATTGCAAGTTCGCCCATGAAATCATTCAGCAGCTTCTCGCAGTCCAGCTCCATGTCAAAATGGCGTACTCCGTACTCGATACCCCTGTCTTTAACATTTCTTCTCACAATTTCGCCTTCGACGGAAATTATTTTTTGCGGAGAAAGGTATACCTCCATATATACGTTGGAATTGGAAACTGCAGCTTCGTCAAAACCCAGGAGGGTTCCCAGCTCTTCTCTGACAATAAAAGCGGAACCGGCAAAGCTTATGTTGGTAAGAATAGCAAAGGCTCCCTTAATATCCTCTTTCTTAAGCTTTACTACAGTGCTCAGGTACACGTCATACCTGTACCGGTCCCGTTTATTTTCGAACCTTTCGATCTGATGGACTTTTATTGTTATGCTCTGTGGAAATTGAGTGTTGATCCTGGTGACCCAGCCGATGATGATGTATTCATGCTCGTCCGTTGTGAACTTGCACTTCATGGTGTCCCCGATCATGAGGATGTTGTCGATGTAATTCTTTTCAAGCCCCATATCGACTTCAATGCTCTCTTCATCGATGCCGTAAACCATATTGGTGACCCAATTATGGCTTTCACAGTGCCTGGTTCTGATTATTTTCCCACGGTCCAGAAAATCCCCCAATTTAAAATCAATGCCCATAAATACCCCCGTTATATATCCCAAGGCAATTTAATCTGTCTGTTCATCTCCAATACTTTTATTCCAGTCTTCTCTTCGATGGACCTGCCGTCAATCCCCAGGCCGCTGATAAAAGCGATGGGAATTCCCAGCTTTTGCGAAATGGCTTCCACCATGGCCTGGCCCTTAAGGATGTCCTCCTCCGAGGTGTACTGCAGCAGATTCGTGTTGTTTACCAGTTTTGTGACTTTGATTCTGGCGCTCTCTTCGATTTCCCATATCATTTGTTCGATCTTTTCTATTGTATCGGTCATTGGCCGCATAATGTTTACGACAAAAAACATTTCATAGTCGTCCTGGAAAATCTCATCCCTGTATCTTGAAAGCACCCTGGCTCCCAGATCGTCTCCTCCTACGTCCAGCACCACACTGTACTCTTTCTTCTCGAATACCGAGCTTATTTCCGGAGGCAACGCAGGAACATCCACATTGGTATTTGCATACACCGGCACTACCGCCCAGATGCCTTTTTCCTCCAGTATGGCTTTGGCATCGGCGGTACGGAAAAAGGGGTTGACGATGTCAAAATCCACGATAGCCGTCCTTTTCCCTCTTTCGGCCAGCTCCAGCGCATAATTGAGCGCTACTTCCGTCTTGCCGCTTCCGAAATGTCCTGTAAAAATACTGATTCTTTTATTAAACATTTTTATCTCCACCACTTGTCCGATTATAACCGATCAGGTCTTTGATGACTTCTCCGGCGATGATAAGCCCGGCCGCCGACGGCACAAAGGAAATACTTCCGGGAATCTGATGCCTTATGGTGCATTTTCTTGTGGTGCCCTTGGGGCAGATACAGCCCGCACTGCAGCTGGAATTTTCCGTCTCTACCGGCTTTACCGGTTCCTCCTTTGAATACAGCACCTTCAGTTTTTCCACTCCCCGCTGTCTCAGTTCCTTGCGCATTACTTTGGCAAGGGGGCAAACGGAAGTTTTGTATATGTCGGTGATCTCAAATTTTGTAGGATCCAGTTTGTTGCCCGTTCCCATGCTGCTGAGCACCGGTATGCCTTTTGAAGCAGCTTCCAGGATAAGCCCTATTTTTGCCGTGACCGTATCGATGGCATCGATGATATAATTGCAGTCCTCGCTTATAATTCCATCCGTCTGCCCGGGCATGTAGAATAATTGATGGGTGGTGACTTCCGCCCTGGGATTGATCTCAAGGATCCTGTCCCGCATTACTTCAACTTTAGGCTTTCCTACGGTTTTCCTGGTGGCGTGGAGCTGCCTGTTCAGATTGGTAAGGCATATACAGTCATCGTCTACAAGCACGAATTTACCCACTCCGCTGCGTACCAGACCTTCAACCACAAAAGACCCCACTCCTCCGATGCCAAATACTGCGACCTTGCTTTCGGAAAGCCTCTTTAGTGCATCTGCTCCTATGAGGAGCTCCGTGCGTGAAAATTCATGTAACATTATTTAGACTTTTTCCTCTTTTCTCTATTCTCTCTTTACTAAATATACTATAATTATGTATTCCAAACAACTCATTTAAAAGGCTTTTCATTTGCGTTGCCGTCTTTCACGGAAGATATTTTCCATCCCTTCTGGGTTTTTACCAGATTTGCCACCAGAGCCTGTTTCGCTTCCTGTCCCTCACCCATGGAAAAAATCTGATAGAAATAGATTGCGGATTTGTCCGCTTCCGTCTTCTCCAGAACGATGCCCTGCAGCCTGGCCGCTTTAAAAAGGCTTCCGTACATGGCAAAGCTGTCGATATCGATGTCCTTTTTTGTCAGTTCCGTTGCTCCCAGAAGCTTGAAGGCATCCAACATGAATTTGTCGTCCAGTATGTCGTAGGCCTTTGGGTACTGTTCCGCCGACAAAAACCCGTAAAAATCTTTTAGCACCTTGACAGGCTCACTGTCGGCCTTGACTTGCTGTTCCTCTTTTTTGCCGTCTGCTGCCTTCACTACGCTCCCATCGGCATTTAGAAAAACATTTTTATCAACATCATAAGTCACTTCCCTGGTACCGCCTTTGCCGGACTCTCCTTTGGGATAGGCTGTCTCGCCGAGTGTTACGGTGTTTGCATCCTTCCACTTTATGAAGGTATAATCGTAGATGTTTTTTGTATCCTTATTGTCCCCGATCAAGCCGCCGCCAGGCACACGGCTGCCCTCCACCAGATAGGCGTCATCGCTGCACCGCAAAAGCTGGAACAGCGTTTTCTCCTGGTGAATGCTGCTGGCAGGACTGTCATAATAGCTGTAACCGATATATTTCAAATCTTTGGAGGGATAAAGCTCCATGGGTCCGGCCACCTGAGAAAAAAGCTTTTTTACCGTACCGTCAGCCAGGGAGCAGGAATAGATGGAGGTGAGGAATTGGTCTCCCGTTTGATTTTCCAGCAGGATAAAATACACCTTTGCATATTTGGCATTCAGATATGCTTTTTTGATCTTAAAAGCTTCCGTACTTCCTGCCCTATCTTCTTCCCTCTTTTTATAAAGCTCTTTGAACTCGGGAATCTGTTCCTGTCCAAGCTCTTTTACAACAGTGCTTCCGTCCTGGTAATACTGAAGCTTTATGTAAGCCCCGGCAGAGGCCTTGAGATTCAGCGAAGCCTTCAGTTCATATTCCGGTGTATTCCCATCTACCGGAATCTCTTCGGTCTTTTCCGGCTCCTCCGCCGTCTCTGCAGGGTCCGGCAAACCTGTCCCCTGCGCTTGGGGGGCCGTAACTGTTTCCCCGCCGGAGGGCACTTCCCTGCCCGTCTCCTGGATCTCATTTGCGGCATCCTGCACGGGTCTTCCGTAAATTACATAGCCTGCACCCGCCAGCGCAATCAGTACCAGCACGGATATCAAAACAACAGCTTTCTTTTGCATAATTTCCTCCAATGGAGATTTAGAGCATTTTGATCGATTTGAAGACAATCCTTCACAGCATAATATATTATTATGCATCTATCATACAAAAAGAATGCAGATCTCACACCATGCTCTTAAAACAGTTTTCGCAGTAACCGTAAAACTTAACCCTGTGGTCCTTTACCACAAAATTGTTCTTTTTCAGTATCTGCTCCTCCAGGGCTTCCAGAAGGTCTTCCTGAACTTCGTAGACGGAACCGCACTTTGTGCAGATCAGATGGTGGTGCCGGTGGTCTTCATTGTGCCTGTTTGCTTCATACCTGCTCAAGCCGTCATCCAGGTCCAGCTTATACACAAGCTCCATCCTGTCAAGGAGCAGCAATGTTCTGTATACGGTTGCCAGGCCGATGTCCGGCTGCCTTTCCTTCACCAGTGCAAATATTTCCTCCGTACTCAGATGCTGGCCGGCATGCTCCAAAATCACATCCAGTACTGCCTGCCTCTGGGCAGTAAGTTTATATCCTCTTTCCTTCAGCTGTTCTTTGAAATTGACCGGAATATCACTCATGCTCCCACTCCTCAAAGTCTTAAGTAAAGTAAGGGTCCTACAACCCAGCTCATTGTCTCCGTACTATTTTATGCCGAAAAGCCGGTGCTCCGTGACAGAATTCGTATCCGGAAGCGGAGCGCAACAACTTATATCGTTCTATGACAATATTTTATAATATTTAACAACTCCATGCAAATTATTTACCCCCACCTCAAAAATACCCCGTCTTCCCTTCACTATTGCGGCAAAGTTTGTTATAATTTAATGGACAATAACATTACAAAGGATGGACATTATGAAATACATCGTCATACTTGGGGACGGGATGGCGGACTATCCCGTGGAAGAACTGAACAATAAAACTCCCTTGCAGGCTGCAAAGAAACCAAACATAGATTTTCTGGCAAGGCATGGCGAAGTGGGCCTGGTCAAGACCGTTCCGGAAGGTATTCCTCCCGGAAGTGATTCCGCCAACCTTTCCGTCATGGGCTATAACCCTGCGGTATACTATTCAGGCCGTTCTCCCCTTGAAGCGGCAAGTATGGGAATTGAGCTGGCCGATACCGATGTCACTTTCCGATGTAATCTAGTTACCCTCTCGGAGGAAGCGGACTATACGGGAAAGACAATGCTGGACTACAGTTCCGATGAAATATCCACGGAGGAAGCAAGTCTGATCATTGAAGAAGTGAACCGGCATTTCTCTTCCGACCGTATCACCTTTTATCCGGGGATCAGCTACCGTCACTGCATGGTATGGAAAAACGGCACCACGGCTTTCAGCCTGACCCCGCCCCACGACATTCTGGAAAAGCGGGTGGGCAATTACCTTCCCCGCGGCGAATACGGCAATATGCTGCTGGATATGATGATCAAGAGTTCCGGCTTTTTAAAAGACCATCCGGTAAACAAGGCAAGAATCGCAAAAGGTCTTCGTCCCGCAAACTCGATCTGGCTCTGGGGTGAAGGTAAAAGACCCGCCATTCCCAGCTTCTACGATAAATATCAGGTAAAAGGCTCCGTCGTTTCGGCGGTGGATCTTATAAAAGGCATCGGCCTGTGTGCCGGAATGAAATCCGTCGATGTAGAGGGCGCTACGGGAAATATACATACGAATTTTCTTGGCAAAGCCCAGGCAGCCCTTGCCGAGCTGGAAGCAGGACGGGATTTTGTTTATGTGCACGTGGAGGCTCCTGACGAGTGCGGCCACCGGCATGAAATAGAAAACAAGGTGAAGTCCATCGAACTTATCGACGAACTGGTGGTGGGCACCCTTCTTAAGGGCCTTGAAAAATTTGACGATTACAAGGTCATGGTATTGCCCGACCATCCTACCCCCTTGTCTTTGAGGACACATACTTCGGAGCCCGTACCCTATATCATCTACCATAAAAACTTTGAAAGAGTGTCGGGAGTCCACGGGTATGACGAATTCCAGGCAAAAGAGACAAACCGCTATGTTGGAGAAGGCCATCGGCTGATGGACTATTTTATCAATGGAAAATAAGGCGACTTATCGCTTGTGCAGGGTTGGTGAATGTTATGGACAGGGTTGTTCCAAAAAGACTGCTTGATTTTCTGAAAAACGGCATAAAGGATGTAGACGACGGCTACGAATACAGTTCCGAGCTCAACAGAATACTTAACTCAGATGACTGCCAGACCGCGTTAACGGGAAAAGAGCTGGAAGCTCTAAGGGAATATTCCGATAAAGTCAGAAAAATCGGTGAGATTAACTACTATTCGGAAGAAAAGATAAAGGACATCGAAAGAGAGATGTTTGGAAGCCGCGGAATTCCCGGGTTTCTTGGGCTGGCCCGTGATCCCGGACCCCAATGGCCCTTCTGATTCCCTGTATTTGAAATTAAAGCCCATCATTCAATGACGGGCTTTATGATTGTGCAGATTTTCATCCTGCAGAAGCTATTTTTGTTTTTTTACTTTTCCTGCGGACAGCTTTCCTGAAAAGAAATACCTCATTTCGAATACCCCCCAGGGGCATTGCAGGTATTTTCCGCTGATGGCCCTGCTTACGGTAGATTCATGCATATCGATTTTCCCTGCGATTTCCTTCATGGTCAGCGGCTTCAAATGCTTCACCCCTTTCCCGAAGAACTCCGCCTGCCTCCCCACGATCTCCTCGGCTACCTTCCTTAAAGTATTCCGCCTTTGCTCCAGGCATTTTATGAGCCACCGGGCGCTGTCCAGCTTGCTCTGCATGTATTTTCTGGCCTCCACATTCAAATCCTGGGACAAAAAGCCTTTGTAATACTCGTTTATTCCTATCAGCGGGATGGAGTCGTCATTGACAGTGATGTCAAACTTATCGACCACTTTTCTTACAGTGATATCGGGAATGATATATTTAACTTCTTCACCATCCCCGAAAGCTCTCCCGGGTTTTGGCTCCAGAGTCCTGATCAATTCAAACACCTCATTGATTTTTTTTATATCCGTTCCCACATTTTTTGCCACACGGGATATCCTGTTGGCTGCAAGGTCATCCAGATGGTTTTCCACAACCCTCCGGACAACGGGGTCCTTGCAGTTCATTTGCCGCAGCTGGATGAGCAGGCACTCCTTGAGATTTCTTGCGCAAATCCCGGGCGGATCGAAAGACTGTATGTGATCCAGCACTTTTTTTATTTTTGATGCAGGTACATTATAATAGGAAGCAGCTTCTGAAAGGTCAATGGCTATATATCCGTTTTCATCAATGTTGTCTACCAGATACTCCCCGATGACGATTTGTTCGCCTGTCAGTGCAGAAGTATGGAGCTGGAAAACAAGATGTTCTTTTAAAGACAACCCTACGGTAGCTTTATCTACCGTAAAGTCCGACACTCTGAAAAAACATCTTTCATCCGTGTCGATGGAACTTCCCCTGTAGCCGGCCTGAGAGTCCCATTCCAGTTCATCCCTATTGTCTATTTCAGTTTCCTCACCCATGTAGCCTTCACTTTCCAATGCCTCCAGAATAGGATTCTTTTCAAGTTCTTCCTCTACATATTCAAACAACTCCTGTGAAGTCATCTTGAGTATTTCCAAAGCCTGTTTCAATTGTGGCGTCAATAGAATTTTCTGGGACTGTACAAGATTCAAATCGAAATTGAAATCCAAGGCTTTCACCCCGCAAAATGATCATACTATATTATATACCCAGACAGGTTTTTATAGTAATAATAAAATAGAAATGTCGAAATTTAGGACAATGCCATTGGCTTTCAGCCCAGATTCAGCTTGCTTGCCATGATTGCAAACAAGCTCAGCAAAGCGATGAGCATATAGAGCACAAAAACACAGATCATGGGCCAATGGGATATTACCGATACAATATCCTCCCGCACTCCCGCAATGGGAGGCCTCGGTTGGTATTTTCCCAAAGTGGCTCCCCGAAAGCACATCAGCAGGATTACCAGGATAACCAGTCCTCCCGCACCCCAGGCCGCGGAATTCACCAGGTCACCGAATGGAATGGTTATGGTCTTCTCGGAAGGAATATCAAACCTGAAAATGTATTGGATGACCTCGGCAATGGCATTGTTTGCAAAATGCGCCAGCATACCGGCAAAGATGGAATTGGTCCTGATAACATAGTATCCGATGAGTAAGCCCAGGAATATGGGACCCAGCAAATTGGTAATGTCAAAATGGAAAAACCCGAATATCACTGCGGTAATAACAACCGCTGTGACGGACCCCCTTTTTTCATAGGCTTTCAGCATGACTCCCCGGTGCAGCGCTTCTTCACATATTGCCGGGGAGAGTGCCACAATGAAAAGGCCTATGATCAGTTCCTTGACATCTTTGGGAACAGGGATGGACTGCGCGGGGATATCCCCCAAAAACTGCAGGAAGTACATCAGGAAAGTGTTTATAAAAGAAGCCACGAAGTAGGCAGGAATTGCACAGGCGATGATCAGCAGAGAGGGCAGCACCCCGGGAGGCTTCAGCCTGAGTACTTCCTTAAAATTGAGCCTGCCGATGAACAGATAGAAAAGTACGGGGATCAGGATAAGAAAATACTGGTTCACCAGAAGTATGGGGTACATGTGGTTATCGATAAAGTCCGGTCCATGGACGGCGCTTAAAATCAGGAGCACCACCTGGGCAAGAAGGAAAAGCACGGTAAATATAAAAAAAACAGTGTTGGCCCCTGTAACGGTAATCTTATTTTTCACAGCAGATGTCCTTTCTTCAAATGATACGGCTCTCCGTAATGACCAGGTCCATGGGAATATCATGAGCTTCGGCAGGCAGCGCCGCGCGGATTTGAATGTCAAAACCCACGCCTATTTTAACGCAATCCGCTTTTACGTCTTTCAGAAACCTGTCATAAAACCCGGCTCCGTATCCCATTCTGTGCCTCTTATAATCATATGCCACTCCAGGCACGATTATCAGATCTATTTCTCCGGGAGTTACCCTCCGTCCGGCCCCTTCAACGGGTTCAAGAATTCCAAAGCTCCCGGTTTGAAAGCTCTCCGCCGTGTCCTTTATCTCCACGGCGATCATTTCCCTTTGTCCGGAAAGCCCTTTTACCACCTTTGGAACCGATACTTTTTTACCCATACCGAAACAGTGGCGGATAAAAGCTCCCGTCATCACTTCGTTCCTGAAATCCATATAGCACATAAGCGTTTGTGAGGTGCAAAAAACCTTCTGCTCTATGATTTTACTCATGATGATGGCGCTCTTGTCCGCTATTTCAACAGGCCGGAGCAAGTTTCTTGCATCAAGGATCTCTTTTCTAAGGCGCGCTTTAGCCTCGGCGTGGGCGTTCATTTACCTTCTCCTTATATATTCCCGGAACTAAAAGCCAGGACCATCAGGAAGAAACAGAAGAAGGAAAGCATGAACAAGACCACGGAAGCCACCAAAAGGGCAACGCCGAAGGACCTCCTGTCTGCATCCTCCTCCGAATTCACGAAAACAATTGCGCATATTACGCCGATCAGTTGTCCCAAACCCGGGACGACGGCGCTCAAGGTCGTAAGAAAGACTTTCATGCCGTTGCTGAGGGGTCTTTTCCCCGTACCGGCCGGCCTTTTATAATAGGTCCGGGCGGCAGTTACCGCTCCCGGAGCTTCTATTTTCTCTGTCTCTTCATTCTCTCCACCGTCCGCACCTGCAGCCGGAGCTTCAGTTATCCCGGTATCGGACGTCCCCTGCGGGACCTGCTCCGCTTCTTTATTGGCATCGAAAATGCTTATCTCATCAAATTTGACCTCCAAAAGGCTTCCACAGTATGGGCAGCGTCTGGAATCCGCACGGATTTCCTCTCCGCAGAAGCCACACTTTTTATTCAGGCCGTTTACCGAAGAAATATTTTCCAACGTAGGTCCTCCCCCCAAATCAATACTGCATTAATTATTCTCTATCCGTTTATAAAATCCTTTTTTACGCTCCAAGAAAAATTTACAGGTGGAACAGCATGCGTTGGATGTATTCATCCGTAAATCCACTTTCGGCAGACAGCTCCATGTATTTGACCCTCTTTTTGATTTCTTCCAGCTCTTTCAGCAGCTTCCCCCACAGCAGGACTTCCACCGCCCCCGCGCCTGCGGCATTTCCTATGGCTTCAATCCGTCCTCTCAGTTCCTTGGGAATCAGTCCCACCGCCAGAGCGCTGTCGATGTTTATAAAGCTCCCGAAGCCTCCTGCAAGGTACACTTTCTTGATATCCCCCAAAGCGATGCCGGCTTTCTTTGACAGCACCAGTATGCCTGCGGCAATGGCAGCCTTTGCATTTTGCAGTTCCCTGACATCTTTCTGCGTTATCCGGATGGGTTCCCTGTGCTTTCCACCTTCCGCAAGCACAAAAACTTTGCCGCCTTCAACTTCTTCCACCCGGTTTCTAATCGCTTCCGGGATACCCTCAATTTCCTCCCTGTCCAAAATACGGCCCGTTTCATCGAGGATGCCGGCAGACAGCATCCCTGCCACCGCATCCACCAACCCCGAACCGCAAATTCCCTTTGCCGTTTTTTCCCCTATGGTCCCATAGCTTAATTCCGGGCCAAAGCTCACTTTGTCGATGGCTCCTTCCACTCCCCCCATGCCGCAGCTGATATTAACCCCTTCAAAAGCAGGGCCAGCCGTCGCAGAGCAGCCAAGCATCCATTCCCTGTTGCCAAGCACGATTTCACCGTTGGTACCCAGGTCCAGCAGCAGGGCGATTTCCCGGTTTTTATACATTCCGCTGGATAAGACCGCCGCCAGCGTATCGGCACCCACATAGGCAGATACGGAAGGCAATATGACGCAAATTCCCCTGGGATTTATTCTGACCCCCAGTTCATCCGCACGGATTTTATGGGCCTGTGTTGTTACAGGGATGAAAGGGGACAGGGCTATATTCTTTGGTGGTAAATTCATCAAAAAATGCAGCATGGTGGTATTCCCGGCGAATACAGCTAAATAGATATCTCCGCGCTTTATGTCCGATTCCCTGGTGAGGCTGTCCACCGCCTCATTCAAGCACTTGACCAGGGCTTTGTTCATGGCGGCCAGTCCATCACCGGCCTCCATGGTACGATTGATCCTTGAAATAACGTCCTGCCCGAATTTTTTTTGGGGATTCAATACAGCGTAGGTTTTGATTACCGCGGCAGTTGTGAGGTCCACCAGATAAGCGGCAACCGTCGTTGTCCCAATGTCTACTGCCAGCCCGTAAAGCTTCCCGACCCTATCTCCCGCCTCCAGGTCAAGCAGCTTGTTGTCCGCCAGAACACAGGTAACCTTGTATTCATCTTCCCTCAGGATTGACGGCAAAACCCTCAAAAGGTCCGGGGCAACACCGGTTTTGAAACCGGCCTGGTTCCTGAGCCTCTCAATATCCGGCTCCTGACTTTCCAGGGAAGGGGGGTGAAGCTGAACGCACTGTTTTTTCACCACAGAGTCGGGCTTCATTCTTCTTTGCCTGGCTTCAACTGCAATCTGAGCTTTGCCATCCGCTTCGTCCAGGTAGATGTCCAGATCGGATGCAACTGTACTGTAGCAGGCAAGCCGGTAGCCCTTTGAAAGCCTTTTGGCTCCCAGAAGCTTTTTCTCTTTGGAAGAAGGCCCCCCCGCCATCCCCTCCACCCGCACCCTGCACTTTCCGCAGGTACCCTTGCCGCTGCAGGGGGCGCTTATGTCTCCGGAATTTTTCCGCAGAAAACGGAGGAGGTTTGTCCCTCCGGCAATGAGGTATTCCTTTGTTCTGCCGTTTCTATGAACCCGTATTTTATGCTTCATACAAATACCCATCCTCTTATTATTGTCAGTATTCTATATAAAATTATTAGCTCTCCGGCACTTTACTCCAGGGAAACATACTGTTCGATATTGGCGTCTCCAAAAGTGCCCATATTTTCATAGGCGGAGATGGCGGCATCGATGATGTGAAAGGCCAGGGCTGCGCCTGTCCCTTCCCCAAGCCGCATCCCAAGGTTGAGCATGGGCTCAAGCCCGAGAGCCTCCAGGACTTTTGCACTTCCAGGTTCGGCGGAACCATGGGAAGGCAGCAGGAATTTCCGGACTTCCGGCTTGATGCGTACTGCTGCCAGGGCTGCCACGGAAGAGATAAATCCGTCGATGACAATGGGTATCCTGTTGGCAGCCGCCCCGATAAAGCAGCCTGCAAGGCCCGCAATATCAAAACCGCCTACCTTGGCAAGCACATCAATGGGATCATTTTTATCCGGAGAATTAATTTTTATGGCGCGTTTTATCACTCGGACCTTGTTTTCCAGCCCGTCTTTTGTCATCCCGGCGCCTTTACCCACCAGCGCTTCCACTCCGCTGTCCGTCAGTACGGCTGCGATGGCACTGCTTGTACTGGTATTTCCGATCCCCATTTCCCCCGTACCCAATAAATTAATACCCTTGGTCTTCAGTTCATTAACGATTTCTATCCCGGTCTCCAGGCATTTTACCGCTTCCTCCCTTGTCATGGCAGGGCCGGTGGCCATGTTATCCGTTCCCTTTCTCACTTTCCTGTCAATGATGCCCGGGCAATCAAGGTCCGCATCCACTCCCACATCCACCACGACAATCCGGGAGTCTGCGTGCTTTGCCAGTACGTTTATTCCTGTAATACCCCTCATGAAATTCATGGTGACAGAGGAAGTGACACTTTTGGGACAGGAGCTCACGCCCTCCTCAACCACCCCATTGTCGGCGCACATAATGACCACAGCCTTGTTGTCCACTTTTGGGAAAACCGCTCCGGTGATGCCCGCCAGCTGCTTCACAATATCTTCCAGCCTTCCCAGGCTTCCAATGGGCTTGGTAAGGCTGTCCAGCCTGACCCGGGCCTTTTCCATGGACGTCAGGTGCAAATCCCCTATAAGCTTCAACGTAGCAGGCAATAACATCATAATCCTCCATGCCCCGATGTGCCAGGCGGATTGCCACATTGGACACATGGGATAAATTCAAATTAATCTTTTGGAAATTTAAAGCCGTTATGGATATTATACAAAACAAAAAAGCGCCATACAAGATAGCGCTCCAGACCATATCAGATGAATGGTGCTTACATCCTCTCTCAGGAGAACTTTGCTCCGCATTTGCTGCAGAAAGCAGCATCCGGTGAATTGGCCAACCCGCATATGGGGCAAGCCCTATCCTTTGGTGCCTCTTCGACAACTTCCGTCTCCTCTTTTGGCTGCGGAATTTCCTGTTTTGTTCCGCATTTGGGGCAGAAGGCTATTTCAATATCCAGTTCGGTGTTACAGGATGGACAAACCTTTAAACTCTTATGTTCCAGTACCTTATCCTTTAATTCCTTTATATTGCTTTCATAGGTCTTTATCTTTTCGTATATCTCTTTTGAGGCCCCGTCGATTTCCTCGTTTTTCGTATATGCATCATAAACAGCTTTACCCATTTCAAAGTAAGCCTTTTGTATCTTTTCCTCCTCGGTACCGATAGCCATATTCAGCTTCGTCACTTCAACAATATCGCCGGACTTTTTCGATACCGCTTTTGCCGTAGTAGAAACCTTTTTGGTTAAATCATCAAGTATTGACATGGATAATCCACCTCCAATTAATTATATTCGGCGGAAGTTAAAACTATCCCTGATGGAAAAACTTAATTTTCCGCAGCCAAAAAGACCTTGAAGGTGTGAACCTCCAAGGTCCCGGTCGATCCGTTTTTAATGCAGCACCGCTTCCCCGCCGTCATCCACAGGCATGAGGTCGATATGCTTTATCTCCTGGGTAACAGGATCCCGCTGCACCTCTTTGATTTTCAGGAGCAGCTCCCTCTGATTCAAGTTAACCCGCAAGATTGCATCTTCACCGTTTTTATTCAGCGCCGGTCTCAGCGTCTGTTCCTCAACGGAAACAGGGATGCTGGTTTTATCCTTGCTATAAATGATCCCCGGTATGAAGCCTTCATTTTTAACCTTCCTGAGCATTGACTTTCCCGCCAGTTCCCTGTTCTCCACATTCACCTCAAAAGCTTCCATTGCAATCAACTCCTTTCAAAAAGAGTATTTCCAGATGAAAGCCTTGAAATACGGCCAGACGGAAAATCAGCCGGAATGCCTGGTGCAGATATTACCAGACAAGCCCAAAGGGCTTGACTGATAGTAGATGTGCCATCTGATTCCGGGATGATTTTTTGTCCGACAAGGTGGATGGAGGCGCAGATACTTTGTGTATCTGAGCCGACGACAACAAAGCCGGACGGAAAATCAGCGGGAATGCTTGGTACAGATATTATCAGTCAAGCCCTTAATAGGTGATTTCGGGAATTTCTTCATAAAATAGGATATACAGCCCTTTTATAATGTCATTGTAGTTTTCGGGAGTAACCGCGTGCACATCCCCCTTGTCTACCTGAATGCAAAGAGAAATTTGAAATTTTTCCTGGTTATCCATCAGGGTACATATGATATCGATCGCGTCAAGAGGCTTATTATATATGTAAATCCATTGCCCTACGTCCTCATCCATTTTTATATCCTTCTGATAATATCTTTCCAAAAAATTCTTTATTTCTCCTGTTTTGCGCGACCATAAATTGACCAGTACTGACATCTTGATAATTGCCTCCTGTATTTTCACTCTTAACATAAGTATATTTGACATCTCCTCTGAAAATCCTTTATGTAATTTCTTCTTGGAATGTAAGTTTAAACTGTATTTGCATTATATATGGCAAATGGGTTATCGAAGGGCTGCTCATATTTTGACTGCTTCTATGAAATACTATGTTAAGGTGAAGATATAATTTATCAAATGGAGGGATAATGCAGGGTTCCTGCCAAGCATATGACATATGGTAAAGTTTTTATCCGAAAAATACCGGTTATTATAATACTCGCGGCCTTTATGTTAACCTCCTGCGGTCAGAAATCACAAAACAATCCGCAGCAGCAGCAGCTTGGCGACGAACAGCAGAGTGAAAAAATACCGGACCAGTTAAAATCCATCGAAACCAACATTGAAGCGATCTTCAAAGGCTTTAATGCGCCTTCCGTTTCAGAGGAAGGTGCAGGAGACGATCAGGAGAAAGGCGGAGATGGCAAGCAATCCGGCCAGTCCCAAAAGGGCGCCGGTGATGGAGAAGAAAGTACGAATAAAGGCGGCGGCTCCAAGGAAGAAGCCGGAGGAAAAGAAAATAAGGAACAGCCGGAACAGCAAAAGCAGCCAGAGGCACCAAAGCCTCCGGACAACTGGGAAAAAATCTCGCCCGTCATAAACAGTCTGCACTACCAGTGGAATGCTTATCTTCCCATGTCCGTAAAGCAAGGAGCAGCCAAGCAGCTTGCGGATGACTTCAGCACCGCTTTGAACAACCTTACCAATGCGATCATAAGCAAAAACCAAAACAATACGCTGATGGCCGCAAACCGGTTATACTCTTATATCCCTGATTTCTATTACCTGTACAGGACGAAAACCTCTCCCGAAATAAAACGGCTGAGGTACTATTCCAGGAGTGCAGTTCTCAATGCCATGACCGCAAATTGGGCACAGGCCGACACAGACATCAACAGCCTTAAAGCTTCCTGGTCCCTTTTCAAGAATACCGTACCGAAGGACCAGCAGGAGCTTTCCAGCAAGCTGGACTTTTCCCTTCAGGAGCTGGAAAAGGTCGTTAAGGAAAAAAATCAGCCCCTCGTGGACATCAAAGGCCGTGTGGCCCTTTCCAATGTTCAGGAAATGGAAAAGGCCCTTGAACAGCAAAGCTCCCAGGTCCAGCAGAAATAGCAGGCCTTCTAGATTATAAACACAGAGGGAACGGGCGGCGCTTTGCACAAAAGCGGCCGCCCGTTCCCTCTTCATGCCGGTCCCGTAAGGGTTAATTTGCAATGATCGCTTTAATTCCCGATTCGCCGGCAATTCTATACTCCCCTACCGCTTCCCCCCTGTGGTTCAGCACAGCTGGCCTCCAGTACTCCTCCAATTCCTCCATTTCCGAAGCACTCACTACACCAAGCCTCACCAGCAGCTCGAGGATGACGGGAGCAACGGCCCTGCTGTTTCCGTCCTCGATTTTAACGGCGATTCCCATATTCCTGCCAAGTATTCCGCAGCAGTATACGCCTTCCGCCCCGAACTTGCCCACCACCCTGGAACCGAACTTCGACATGAGCACCGTATCCAGCCTGCCTTTTCCCGCCACCATTTCCGGGTACATGGTCATCGCGCTCAAGACATAGTTTTGAGATTTCTTATATTTTCCCTGCATAAACTCCTGATTGCAAAGATTGGCATAGGCAAAAGCCATGTTTTTGAGGGGGATGGCATAAACCGTTATGCCGCAGCCGTCGATGCCTTTAATGATCCCTTCTGCCTCAACGCCGCTGAAATCGGATATCACTTTTTGGATATCCCTCTGTATAAGGTGGTCTGTTTTGTGATAATCTTCCCAGGGGAGCCCTTTTTCCAGGACGGAGGCAATGACTCCGATGTGTTTGCCGGAACAGTTGCAGTGCAGCTCCGTGGGACTTCCCCCCTCAGCGATGAGTTCCCTGGCCGCTTCCTCCCCCGTTGGCTCTTTTATTCCGCATTTCAGATTCGAACCCTCGATTCCTATTTTCTTCAGCATGGTCTTCAGGACCTGTATGTGCTCCTTTTCCCCGCTGTGGGAAGAGGCCATGAGGGCGATTTCCTTCAAACCGAATTCAAACTTTTCCGCAATACCGCTTTCCAGGGAGGCGACGGCAATGATGGGCTTGGCCGACGATCTGAAAAAAGTCAACTTTTCAGGATCTCCTGCCTGGAAGACAATCCTGCCTTTGGCGTCCACCACCGCCACATCTCCCCGGTGAATACTTTCCACCACACCCGACCTGGTTATTTCTACGAGTTTAACCGACATAAAAGCCACCTTTAGAAGCTGCATAAGTCATATATTTTATGTGCACAGTTCCTTTTCCCTATCCAATAATATCTCCAAAAACAATCGAAATAAATACGGGGACAGTTCTCAACTTTCTTTGCCACGAATATAAAAGTTGAGGACTGTCCCCTAAAAAAAGAATTCATGATATAATATATCGTGTATTTTTCGAAGAACATAAACTATGATATATATTTTTAAACTTCGCCACTATCGAATTTTGGGGGAATTATTCTTTATGGTCAGAACAATGAATGAAATAATGGATTTTGTAAAAGTTAATCGTAGGAAACGTGTGGTTGTGGCCGTAGCACAGGACGAAGACATCCTCCGGTCGGTGCACGACGCTTATAAGCTGGGCCTGATCGACGTGAGCCTTGTTGGAGATAAGAAAAAAATATACGATATCGCAGGTGATCTCAAAATTGACGTGTCGGGCTATGAAATTGTCAAAGAGATGGATGACACCAAGGCGATAAAAATTGCGGTGGATATGGCGGCCAGCGGAGCCGCGGATGTTTTAATGAAAGGGATGACGCAGACCTCGGACCTCTTCAAGGTTGTGCTCGATAAGGACCAGGGCCTCAGGACCAGCAGCATATTGAGCCATGTGGGAGTCTATGAGGTGGCCAATTATCACAAGCTGCTCTTTGTGTCCGATGCCGGAATCAATATCGCGCCGGACCTCAAGCAAAAGGCCGACATCATCCAGAATGCCGTGAGCGTGGCAAGAAGTCTGGAAATCGCCAAGCCCAAAGTAGCGGTGCTGGCGGCCATTGAAGTGGTGAACCCCTCCATGCAGGCAACCCTTGAGGCGGCGGCCCTTTCCAAAATGGCCGACAGGGGGCAGATCAAAAACTGCATCATCGACGGTCCTCTGGCCATGGACAACGCCATCAGCGCCGAAGCCGCCAGCCACAAGGGAATCGTCAGTGAGGTGGCGGGAGATGCAGACATCCTCCTCACCCCCGACATAGAAGCGGGCAACATCCTGGTGAAAACCCTTACCTTCCTGAACAGGGCCAAATCCTGCGGCGTCGTTGCAGGGGCCAGAGTTCCCCTGGTGGTCACCTCCAGGGCAGACGATTCCTCCACCAAGCTCTACTCCATTGCTCTGGCCGCCATCATGTCTACCAATAAAAACGTATAAATTCTAAAGGAGAATTTTATGAACGACAATTTTAAAATCCTTGCCGTCAATCCCGGCTCTACGTCTACAAAAGTTGCTTATTTCGAAGGCGCCCTGTGTATTTCTTCCGTAACGCTGAATCACGGCACCGAAGAGCTTTCAAAATACAATGCCGTCATCGACCAGTACCCTTTCAGAAAACAGGCAGTGGTTGACTACATGTCCACCCAGGGCATCGACCCCTCAGCGCTGGATGCCGTGGTGGGCAGAGGCGGACTGCTGAAACCCCTGAAAGGCGGCACTTACCGGGTGGGTCCGGCGATGCTGGAAGATCTGAAGGACTCAAAATATGGACAGCATGCCAGCAATCTCGGTGCCGTCATTGCCTTTGAGATCGCTTCCCCCGCGGGTAAGCCCTCCTTCATTGTCAACCCGGTGGTGGTGGATGAGTTCGAGCCCCTGGCCAGGTACTCCGGACTTGCTGAAGTCCCTAGACTCAGCGTGTTCCATGCCCTTAACCAGAAGGCCATGGCAATGAAATTCGCAAGGGAACTGGGAAAAGACTATGAGGATTTGAATCTGATTGTCGTTCACATGGGCGGCGGAATCACCGTAGGAGCTCACAAGAAAGGAAAGGTCGTTGACGTGAATAACGGCCTTGAAGAAGGGCCTTTCTCCCCTGAACGCAGCGGAAGCCTTCCTGTCAACCAGCTGGTGGAGCTGTGCTTTTCCGGAAAATATTCCAAAAATGAGATAAAGAAAAAACTGGTGGGAAAAGGCGGGCTTGTATCCTATCTGGGTACCTCCGACTGCCGGGAAGCGGAACAGAGGCTTGAAAAAGGTGACGCCGGAGCCAAACTGGCCCTTGAAGCCATGGCCTATCAGGTTGCCAAGGACGTAGGCGCCTGCAGTACCGTTCTGCAAGGAGATGTGGACGGCATCATCATCACCGGCGGACTTGCAAGGAGCAGTCACCTCGTTCAATGGATCTATGAGCGCGTGGTATTCATCGCTCCCGTCAGGGTCTATCCCGGCGAAGACGAACTGTCGGCTCTCGCAGAAGGTGCTTCCAGGGTGCTTTCCGGAGAAGAAAATGCATTGGAGTATGTGTAAATGAAGGTTCTGGGGCTTATCACGGAATACAATCCTTTTCACAACGGGCACCTGTTCCACCTCCGGCAGTCGAAGGCTTTGAGCGGCGCGGATTATACCCTATGTGTCATGAGCGGCAACTTCATCCAGCGGGGGGAGCCGGCGTTAATAAACAAGTGGGCAAGGGCCCGGATGGCACTTGAAGCCGGTGTGGACGCCGTTATCGAGCTTCCTACCGTCTATGCCATGGCCAGCGCCGAGTTTTTTGCCCATGGGGCTGTCAGCATCCTGGAAAAGACGGGCATTGTGGATTTCATCTGCTTTGGAAGTGAACATGGCAGAATTGAAGCACTGGATTCCATTGCAAAGGTGCTGGTGGATGAACCCGAGAGCTATAAAGCCGCCCTCCGGCTGCAGCTTTCAAAGGGCATTTCCTTCCCTGCCGCAAGGGAACTGGCGGTAAAGGACTATTTCAAATCCCATGGAGACCCGGAATTGCACATGGAAGAGGTGATGGGCTCTTCCAACAACATTCTCGGCATTGAATATCTGAAAGCAATCCGGAAGCTGGAAAGCAGGATCATCCCCCTTACCATCCGCCGGGTGGGCAGCGCTTACAACAGTGCGGAGTTTACCGGAGGCATGTCCAGTGCCACCTCCATAAGAAAGCATTTGCAGGGTGAGCCCCTCCAGGCTTCCCGGACAGCCCTGTCCGGAGTGCTCCCTGCCCCCAGCCTTTCCATTCTATCCGAAGAGCTCCAAAACGGAAGAGGGCCGGTGTTCCCTGCAGACTTCGAAAATATCCTCCTTGCCGGCCTGAGAAAAGCTTCGCCGGAAGAGCTGCAATTGCTGCCTGACGTGTCGGAAGGCCTGGAAAACAGGATTAAGGAAGCTGCCTGCCAATCAGGCACCTTTTCCGAGCTGGTGGACAACATCGCCACCAAACGGTATCCCCGGACCCGGGTACAGAGGATTCTTTTCAATTCCATGCTGGGCGTAACCTCGGATGAAACGGACAGGTTCAACCGCCATGGGGGCCCACAGTACATCCGGGTGCTGGGCTTTAATAAAAAAGGAAGAGAGCTTCTCTCGCAGATGAACCGCAAAGCTTCTCTTCCCGTTGTCGTAAAAACCGCCGATTTTAAAAACTCCTGCAATCCTTTGCTGAAAAGGATGCTGGAACTGGAATCGCTGGCCACCGACCTGTATGTGCTCGGCTGCAAAAATCCCGCCTTCAGGAAAGCGGGCCAGGAATTTACCCAGAATGTGCTGTTTTAAAGACCTTCCTTTTCTATATATTCCTTCAGCTCCGCCTTCTCAATCACCACATGCTTTACTTCTCCCCCGAACTCCTCCAGCGCCAGCGCCACAGGGCTTGCATCCCTTTCCTTGGCGGAACGCCGCTTTTCAAAATGGTCAAAGCTTGTCAGGACCACAAGCTGATGCTTCCGGAATACCATTACCGCATTGAAGTGGGGCTTTCCTCCCTCCAGCACCTCCAGGACAAAGGTACAGTTTTTCGGCAGGTTGTCCTTCGCCAGCTGCCTCATACGGCTGAAGAACTCCCCCCGCTCCTTTTTACTACTTCTCTTAAAAATTTCAATCCCCGTGCAGTTAAAGAACAGGGTATGCATGCGGCTCATGTATTCGTCGGAATCCAGCGCCATCAACTCCGGTGCCTGGATCAGGCTGTAATAGTTGATGAGGCCCGATTTTTCCATCACCCATACTTCTTCACTGTCTTCATGCTCCTTCAGCAAACTTCCTGCCAGGTCCGCCGTTTTCCCGGTTTCCGGGCCGCTGCCCTTCAAAAGGCCCTTCACAGGGTGAAAAATATTGATAACCCTCCCTTTGTCGTGGAGGACATAAATCACCTTTCTTTCAGGGAAAAACCAATCCACAAGCTCCCCCAGGTGCTTCCACATGAAAGGGTCCAGATCAATGATGGAAATGTTGCTTGCAATCATTTATTTCACCTCCCAGACAACGACGGTATAAGGCGGCAGGGTAACATGGATTTCTCCCTTTCCGGACATGTCGCTGCCATTCCACAAGGCTTTGAACTCTTTGGTGCCCTCAAAGGATATGTCCGCCTGCTGCACCGAGTCCGACACATTGGCGGCAAACAGCAGCCGGCTGTCCTCCCTGCGGTGGACCACCAGCTCAACGGCTCTGCTGCTCTTATACTCCGGGTCCAGTCCCAGGGGGGCCAGGTCTAGCAAATGGGGATCCTCGCATACCACAACCCCAGGCTCTTCCTTTGTACGCACATAATCTCCCAGAAGGCTGCATTCCTTCATCTCCCTGTCCAGGCAGGGAAGCCCCGGACCAACAATCAACCGGCCTCCCTGCTCCGCATAACGCACCAGCTTTTGCTGCTCTTCCGCGCTCATGAAATCATAGGCCGAGGCAAAAACAACAGGATAGCGGACCATTTTCTCCAGCGGAAGGTGGGTATCGGAATAGTTGAAATCGATATTTTTCTCTAGCAGCCTCTCAGTGATACCGTCGATCCAGGGTTCAGCCGCCCAGTGGGAAAAATCTCCATCCATGTATTTGAAGCCCAGATCAGTGTCCGGCTTGAAAAGCATTGCAGGCAGTTCGAAGCCCCGCACAAAGGTATTGGAACAGAAGGGATTCAGGTCCATTTTTGAGTAGAGGGCTTTAAACCTGCCCATGTCGAAGTTCTTCAACACGAGGACCCGGGGCTTTCTTTCATACCGGTGCAAAGAGCTTTCCTGTAAAAAGCGGTTGAACCTGTAGTAGAAATCAAAGTATTCCTCCCGGATCCGGTTATCCCTGGTAATAGGGCAGCCCTGCCACCGCTCCCGCTCCACCAGCATGTAATAATTGATGGCCTTCAAGCCGTTCATGAAGCAATAAAGGGTTGTAAATTCCTCTTCCTGCGGCTGCAGCGTCCTGGGGTTGTCAAACCACACCCCCGAGCTGTATTCGGGAATGTAGGGCAGCTTGCTTGAGCCCGCCATGAACTTTACTTTTGTCCTTATCTCCTTAAAATCTTTGGGGTAGAGGTACATGTCGATGCCGATGACGTCGATCTCCGGCATTTCCTCGATGTTCACCAGGTCCACCGGCGTATAATACTGGCAGGACACGTTGTGGTAGGCGGGCAGGGTAATGCCTCTATCTTTCCACATATGGGCGATTCTTTTCAATGCATAGCTTATCTGGTATTCCTTATACTCCACCCAGTCAAAATAATAGGGCAGGTCTTTTTTGTCCACGCCCTCAAACCCGGCGGGCGGAGTGACAAGCTCAAAATCCGGGAACCTGCTTCCATAGAGCTCATTGAGCTTTTCAACCTCGCCATACTTTTCTTTCAACATTTGCCTGTACAGCCTGACGGAGTCCTTCCCGTAGTCCATCACATAGGCCCTGTCCCTGAAAAAATAATTGGTCTCATTGTCGATCTGGATGGCCACCACAGCTCCCCGGGGATGTTGATGCTTCAACAGGATGGGGGCCAGTGCGTCGAAATATTTTCCGCATTCCCTGTACAGCTTCTCACTGGCATAGCCCGGAATGGGATACTGCTTGGTGAAATAGGGGTAGATGACGGGTGTACCCCAGGGGGACCTGGCCTGCACCTCCGGGTCGTAGAGGATCCTCTCCGGGTAGCCGAACAGCGTCAGTTCCGCGTTGATGTGGGGTCCCGGCCGCACAAAGACCTTAAGCCCTTTTTCTTTGCAGAGCTCCAAAAAGCCGTCTACATCCTTGTTTGGATCAATCCTTCCCAAGTCATAAACTCCTTCTTCCAGTTCATGAACCGACCATGGAATATAGGTTTCGATGATTTTAAAGCCCATCTTTTTTATATTGTCGAGGATGGGGCCCCACAGTGCCCTTTCATGCCTCCAGTAATGCATTGTTCCGCTGTAAAGAGGCCACACTTCCCCATCGATCCGTATTCCCTGCTTTGTAAATTCTACCGGCATACAGCCTACCACCTTTCTTCTCCAAATTTTTGTCCCTCCGGCCGCACTCCTTATGGGCTCAGCCTTTCACCGCACCGGCGATCATGCCCTTGATCACCTGTTCCTGGAACAGCATATACGCCACCACCACAGGAACAATGGAGATGATGAGTCCTGCACAAAGGGAAGTGAAATCATAGGTGTACTGCCCCTTGAGGGCCATGATTCCCTGGGTCAGCGTCTTGAGCTCCGGATTGGCAATCAGCACATAGGCAAACAGGTATTCGTTCCAGCAGTTCAGGAACGCCAGCGTGCCGATGGTGGCCAGGCCCGGCTTGGACAGCGGGAATATGATGAGGAAAAAGGTCCTGTCCCTGCTGCAGCCGTCGATCCTCGCCGAATCCTCCAGCGCCGCGGGCAGTGTTTTCATGAAGCCCGCCAGAATAAATATTCCCAGCGACAGGTTGCTCACCGTGTAAATGATGATGAGGCTTATCTGCTTGTCATAGAGCCCCAGCTGCTTCATGAGTATGAAGGTGGGTATCAGGATGGCATGGACAGGGATCATGATTCCCAGGGTGAAAAACAGGGACATGCCCTTGCTGGGCCTCACCCGGGAAAGCACATAGGCCGCCATGGATGCCAGCAACAGGATCAATCCCACCGACAATACCGATATCATCGTGCTGTTGAGCAAATTGGTGCCCACCTTTGTGGTATGCCACACATTCAGGTAGTTGCCCGGCTGCCATACCGCCGGGAGGGAAAATGGTTTTCCGTACAATTCATACTTGTCTTTGAAGGAACTCATGAGAATCCACACAAAGGGAAAAAGGGCGGTAACGGAAAACATCGTCAGGACAACATATTTTAAAGCCGTGGCTACCTTCGCAGGAAAATGGAAGGCAGTACCCGTCAACGTATTTTTCATCATCAAGGTTCTCCTTTAATATTCTACGGATTCTGTGGAAAAGAACTTCTTGAACGCCATGGTGAACAGGACGGCGTAGAGCATGATGGTGGCCGTCAGCGTGCTGCCGTATCCGAAGTCATGGTCCACAAAGGCAGTCCTGAACATCGACAGGGCGATATAGGAAGAGGCATTGCCCGGTCCCCCGCCGGTGATCACCCACGCATGGTCGAAGGCTTTCAACGACCCGGTCACCGCCAGGATGATACAGATTTGCGAGATCTCCCACAACAGCGGGAGGATGATTTTAACAAAGGTTTTGAAGGAAGAAGCGCCATCCATTCTGGCACTCTCCAGAATCTCCTCGGGCACCGATTGCAGCGCCGCCAGGAAGATGACGATATACAGGCCGATGTACTGCCATACCTGTGGAAAAATTACCGAGTTTAATACGATTTTGGGATCGGAAAGCCACTCATGCTTCATCCACGCCAGTCCCACCACTTCCAGAAACTTGTTCAACGGCCCCAATTCGGTGTTGTAGAACAGCGAAAACATCAATCCGATGGCGATGGGCGAAATGACTACCGGCAGGAAAAATACCGTCCGGAAGAACTTGAAGCCCTTGACACACCGGTAAAGCAGGTAAGCCAGCACCAGGCCCAGAAAGACCTGGAAAATGACTGAATACAGGATCAGTACCGCCGTATTCTTCACAACCATCCAGTAGTCGGAATCGGTAAAAAGATAGGCGTAATTCCTGAAGCCGATGAATACCTTGGGACTGATGCCGTCCCACTTTGTAAAGCTGTAATAGACGGAAAGCAAGACGGGAACGATGATAAATACCGCATATACCAGGAAAGCCGGCGCTATAAACGCACTGCTGAATCGTTTGACTTCTCTTTTCATATAACCACCCACATGTAAATTTTGTTTAGCAGGGGAAATCAGCTAATTTGAATGGCTCACTGGCCACATTTTAATTCGCCGCTTCCCTTCACCCCTTAGTCTTATTTAAAAGGTTGAGAGGGGTTTCCCCCTCTCAACCTTTGAGTTTATTTTATTTCTTTGCCTTGTCCAGTGCTTTCTGGGTCTTCTCCGCATACTGGTCGGCGGTGATGGCACCGGCAAACAGTTCATCCAGGGAATTCAGGATCACACTGTAGGAATTGCTGTCGGGTACATAGCTTTCATGGTGTGGGTATACGTTCTGCTTTTCGGTATAGGCCACTGCCTTTGCATACAGTGGTGAAAGTGTGGAAGGATCAAGCTTTACGGTCTTTGCCGGGAACAGCCCGCCCTTTGCAAGCTCGCCAAGAAGGGAATCGGATTCCAGGTAGTCCACAAAGTTGACCAGTGCGTCCTTTTTGGCAGGGTCTTCAAAGGCTTTTTTGTTGATGCAGATTCCCATTGCGACGGCGCCGATGGTATAGGTTGAAGGGTCAACGGTGGCTCCGTCCAGTTTCGGGAAATCAATGCACTCGGAGGCTTCCACGATCTCGGGCTTGAAGCTTCCGATCATCCATGGGAACTCGTAAACCATGGCGGCTTTTTCTTCATTGTACAGTGCCAGTTGTGGACCCCAGTCGCCGTTTGCGATGGTATCCTTCTGGAAAATCTGGTTTTTCTTCATATCCTCAACCACCCTGGCAGCCTTGATGACCGCATCGGTATTGTACTTCCAGGTCTGGGGAATGGCCTGGGCGTCTTTGAAGCCGTTCTCAAACTGGTAGGTCAAAAAGCTGAAGAACAGGTGGGACGGCTGCCCGTTTTTACTTCCCATGCTGAAGGGCACGATTCCGTTGTCATTGAACACCTTGGCCACGGCCTTCAATTCTTCGTAGGTCTTGGGATATTCCAGGTTATACTTCGCAAACAGGTTTTTGTTGGCCAGGAAGAAGCCTTTGAAGGCCTCTGCGGGAATGCCGTAGTACTTGCCTCCGATATCGAAGAAGGACCAGGAAATATCACTGAACTGTTCCTTTTTGATGGTCTTGCTCACCTTGAGGTATTCACTTACATCAAGGATGCTGTCCGCATTGACCAGGGGCTGCAGATTGACCTGTCCCAGCCAGTAGGTAAATACATCGGGGAGATTCCCTGCGGCGGCGTCCACCTTGATCTTCGTCCGGTGTTCTTCCCCCGGGGTGCCTTCAAATTTGAACTCTGCGGCATCCTTGTTTTTCTCTGCATACTCCTTGATGAAGGGTTCAAAATGCGGCGCCTTGGGATCGGAGCCCGTCCAGTTGTAAGCAAACCGGATGGAGGGTTTATCCTTGGGTGCAGCTTGCTTTTGAGTTTCTTCACCGGCAGCAGGCGTATTCTGTTTGTTTTCCGAAGCCTGCTGATTTGCCGAACCACAGCCGCTCAGCACGGCCGTGAGCAAAAAGAGCGCCGCCACCAAAACACAAATAAATCTTGCATTCCTTTTAACCATTTCTACGTCCTCCCTATGTTAAATTTCGGTTGTAATACGAGTATAAAAGATTTCGGCCTCTGCGGAAGTCATCAAAAACAATGATTGTGTGTCAACTTCTTATGAAACTTCCGGTTTTATACTCTGACCCGTGAAGCGGCTGCCGGGAATGTATTCTTTTTTTATGAACCTGTGCGCATATTTTATTTTTTTATACTGGTCAACTGGCTGCCGGTGTATTTCTTATAGATCTTGCAGAAATACCTCCAGTTGGGATACCCCACTTTTTCTGCGATCTGGTAAACCTTCAGGTCGGTCGTCTTGTACAGTTCTTTTGCCCGTTCGATCCTCAATTGGGTGATAAAATCGATAAAGTTGTCATGGGTAGATTCCTTGAAGATGCGGCTGAAATAGTTGGGACTCATGTTCACCTGCCGCGCCACGTCCTCAAGGCTGATGTCCGGGTCTCCCAGGTGCTTCTTCATGTACTTGATGGCAAGGCTCACTTCATTCCGGTACTGGTGGGAAATGTGCCCATCCACCTCGTCTGCAATCCGGAGGACAAAGCTTTCGATCTCCGTAAGGCTCTTCAGCTTGTGGAGCTTTGAGTATACTTCCGGCTCGATTTTATAGATTTCCTCGATGAGGCCGTCATGCTGCAGGGCGTTCTTCATCAATATCCCCACGATGTTGGAGCTTATCTCCAGAAGGTCCACCATTTTTATCTGGGGACTGCGCCGGATTTTCTCAAAAATATTTTCGATGATGTTCCTGCTGTCCGTTGAATCACTGCTGTAAAGCTCATCCAGGAGGTTTTTGAATTCAAAATTATTGGAATCCCCCTCCCTCACGGCATCTTCATAAAAGCGGATGCCGTCTCCAGCTTTATCTAACTGCCTGTCCAGTGAGAAGCAGGCTTCCTCATAGGCTTTCTGGAAGGTTTCCACGGTATGAAAAAATTTGCTTATTCCCACGGCGGTCACCAAATCCAGGCATTTTTTCAAGGCCTCCCTTGCTTTTACGGCAGCTTCCCGTGACAGGCCGCGGATTCTGGCAAGGCTCCGTTCTCCTTTATGGGAAGACACAACGAGGTATTCGTCAACATTCTTTACCACAACCTCACAGTCGTACTGCACCAGCACCTCGCACAATACATTGTATATGGCGAATTTGAGCAGGTACTCGTCCTCCCTGAACCGGTCCCGGAGTACTTCCTGCAGGTTCTCCGCCCGGATGACCGTCAGGCTGATCTCCGTGGGAGTAAAATTGACATGGATTTCCCTGGTTTTCCGGAGAAACTCGTCGATGCTGATCTTCTTGCCGTTGGCCAGGTCAAGAATCAATGCCTCCTTGACGATGGGGATGGTCTCCCTGACTTTTCTCTGGAGGCTTTTCAGCTCGCCGTCGATTTTCTTCCTTTTCTCCATATTCTCCAGAGCTCTCCGGGTTGCATTGAGGATGTCCGCGGGAAGCATGGCGGGCTTGAAGAGATAGTCGCAGGCTCCCAGCCTTAAGCCCTCCTTCACATATTCAAAGTCATTGTAGCAGCTGAGGATAATGACCTCGACGGGCATGTCAAGCCTCCGCACCTCGTTTATCAGCTGCAGGCCGTCCATCTCAGGCATTTTGATGTCCGTCAGGATGATATTAATTTCGCTGCTCTCGAGGATCTGGAGGGCCTCCTTTCCGTCCGCCGCTTCCAGGGGTTCCTCAAACCCGTTTTCCTTCCAGTCGATGCAGCTTTTTATGCCTATTCTTACGAGAACCTCGTCATCAACGATAAGTATCTTGTTCATCCTCTATCCAACCTCTTCCTCCGTTATCATGGGAATCGTCACAACCACCAGGGTACCCTCTCCGCAATTGCTTGCAATGTTGAGGCCATACCGGTCTCCAAAGTGCAGTTTTATTCTTTCTTCGATATTCCGGATTCCCAGGCCGGTAAATTTTTCTTTCTGATTGTTATTGATTCCTGTCCCGTTGTCCTCCACCTCAAAAATCACACAATCACCGCCGGTTCTCCCGCGGATTGTGATCAGTCCCGCGTATTTCTTCGCCGACAGGCCGTGGATGATGGCATTTTCCACAATGGGCTGCAGGATGAATTTCAAGGTATACAGGTCATACAGGCTGCCGTCAATTTCATACTTTATCTCAATGCTGGACCCATACCGCATCTTCTGGATCAGCAGATAATTCTCGATGAATTCGATTTCCGCCTGGATGGGAATCAATTTGTCGCTGTTCTTGCAGCTGAACTCCAGAATTTTTACCACCGCCACGATGGCATTTGCAATGCTGTCGGACTTCTCCATGACCGCCATCCACTTGATGGTATTGAGGGTATTGTAAAGGAAATGGGGCGATATCTGGGCCTGCAAAGCCTTCAGCTCCGCATGGGTCTTTTCCTTCTCCTTCTGGATGACGCTGTTCATCAGTGAGTCGATTTTGTTGACCATCAGATTGAAGCTGTCGGAGAGTACCTTGATATCCCGGTTGTTCGATCCGGGTACGGCCATATCGAATTCGCCCTCGCCCACGCGCTTCATCACCTTTGTGATCCGGGTGATGGGCTTTGTGATCCCGCTGGAAAGCACATAGGAAGCAAAAAATGAAAAGAGAATCAGGATGAATACGATGAGGAAGAATACCCGGCTGACCTGTTCCGCCTGAATCAATGTGCTTTCCGTCGGTATGATGCCGATGACCTTCCACCCGGTGCCGGCAACGGTGTAATCCACAATAAAAGCCTTTGAAGGGTCGCTTGCCGTTTTAAAGCCCCCGGTATTGCGGGCGTTGAAGCCGTTGAGTTCCACTTCCTCCAGGCTCTTCCCCAGGTACCTTTCGTCCTCGCAGTAAATGACCCTGTTATTTGAGTCCGCCAGGATGGTCATTGCCTGCTCGTCCAGACTGACGCTCTCAATGATTTTCTTTATCTCGGAGTATTTCAGGTCGATCTGGATAATCCCGATGGCGTTGTTGTTTCCGTAGCCGGTGATTTTCTTGGTAAAGGAAACCACCAGGTTCTCCGCAGAATTTTTATTGATGTTGGAATAGTCCGCATTGTGGGTGGGAACATTCTCATCCCCGTACACCCGGTTGTTGATGCTCTTAATCCAGTTCTTCTGGAGGAGGCTCATGCTGTCCACCGTCAGATTGGTGGAGAAGACCATTCCATCCACACCGATCATGTAGACGTCGGAAATTGCCGGGAAGGACCTTTTCATATCGCCCAGGAGGGTTTCCGTCTCCTTCACCATTCCCAGCTTCTCCATGGAGGTTTTTTCGTCGTAATTCACAAACAACTGGGAGGTGATGGCCGTTGATATCAACTGTCTCTTGATGATCTCCACATAAGAGATCAGGGAATCCAGCTTCTCCCCCGTTTGCCTTATGATTTCTTCATTGTAGGACTTGACCTTGTCCTCGATGAAAGTGTTCATTTTGCTGAAATAATAGATGTTTATGATAATGGCCGGCAAAAGGGCGGCAAACAGAAGCGCCGCCATCAGCTCAAACCGTATGGTCCTTCTGGAAAAATGCGTTTTCATGCTTACGAAAAATTTGTGGATTGCTGTGGAAATCATTTTTCTACCTCTTTCCGGCTGGCGTTAAAACTGATTGCAATAATTTTATTATAGTTAACTTTATTTTAAAAAGCAATTTCGTATGCGACAGAGCTTATCAACCCGATAGACATGAAAAAGGGCGGTAATGGTTTTAATCATTACCGCCCCTGTGTTTATATGGATTGAGCTGCTTTACGCTATACGTCCAGCAGTCCTTCTCTGAACTTCATGAGATACTCCATGCAGAATTCATCTCTTCCCAGCAGCGCCTCCGACGCATAAATCAAAGCCATGAGCTTTTTATCCAGGGGATCGATGATGGCTCCGTCCATACCCGCCGCCATGGCAGCTACGAGAAAAGCCTGGTTCATCAGCTTTCTGGCAGGCACTCCGAAGGAAATATTGCTGAGGCCGCAGGCGATATGCACCTCGGGGAACTCCTGCTTTACCTTCCGGATGGTCTCAATGGCAATCACCCCGTAATGGGATCCTGTTCCCACAGGCCTTACCATCGGGTCGATGAAAATATCGTCCAGGGCAACGCCTTCACCGGTGAGTTTCTCGATGAGCCTTTCCGTGATAACCACCCTGTCTTCCACTGTTTCCGGCATTCCTTCGTCATCCATGCACAAAGCGATGATCCCGGTCTTATACTGGGCTACCAGCGGCATGATGGCATCATAGCGCTCCTTTTCACCGGTGATGGAATTGATGATGGGCTTTCCGTTCCTATTGGCCTTGAGCGCCCGCTCCACCGCCTCCGCCCTGGGAGAATCAATGGAAAAGGGAGCGGCCACGGTCTCCTGAATTGTATTTACAAGCCATTCAAGCCGTTCAGGTTCATCCTTCAGAAAGGTTCCCGCATTGACATCGATGTAGGTGGCACCGGCTTCGTACTGCCGTCTGGCCAAGTCCTGCACCGCTGCCCCGTCCATATTCTCCATCAGCGGTTTTACAGCCTTGCTGCTGCTGTTCACCTTTTCCCCGATTATGATCATATGACCTTATCCCCCTCAGTCTATTCAAATCTATACTTCCACAATGATCGGCAGAATCATGGGCTTTCTCTTGGTCTTCTCATAGAGGTAATCCCTCAGTGCATCCTTGATGAAGCCTTTCTTGGAAGCCCAGTCGTTTTTCCTCTTTTCCTGGGATTTTACCAGCGCCGACTTGATGACTTCCTTCACCTGGTCCATCAGGTCCTCCGACTCCCTCATGTAGACAAAACCCCTGGAGATGATATCCGGTCCTGCCAGCAGGGCGCCGGTTTCATTGTCGATGGTAATAACCGCCACAATCAATCCATCCTGGGACAAGTGCTTCCTGTCCCTCAGAACGATGTTTCCTACGTCTCCCACTCCCAGGCCGTCGACAAGCACCTTTCCGGCGGGAACACTGCCGTTGATTTTTGCGGAATCCGCCGACAGCTCCAGTACCTTGCCGATGTCCATAAGGAAGATGTTTTCCGAAGGCATTCCCAGGGCCTCCGCCAGGTTTCCATGCTGCTTCAGGTGCCTGTACTCACCGTGCACAGGCATGAAAAACCTGGGCTTGACCAGGCTTTGCACCAGCTTGAGCTCTTCCTGGCAGGCATGTCCCGACACGTGAATATCCGCCAGGGCTTCATAGATAACGTTCGCCCCTTTCCTGAAAAGCTCGTTGATAACCCTGGAAACAAACTTTTCATTTCCCGGTATGGGATTGGCAGAAATGAGCACCAGGTCTCCCGGAGCGATTTCCACCTTCTTGTGCTCGGAAGCCGCAATCCTGGAAAGTGCCGACATGGGCTCTCCCTGGCTTCCCGTAGTTATGATCACCAATTTCTCCCTCGGATACCTGTCGATCTGGTCGATGTCCAGGATCACTCCGTCGGGAGCCCGGAGATAGCCAAGCTTCATGGCCACATTCACCACATTCACCATGCTTCTGCCGCAGATGACCACTTTGCGCCCGAATTTTACCGAAGCGTTGATGATCTGCTGGACCCGGTGAACATTGGATGCAAAAGTAGCAACCAGAATCCTGCTTCTGGCATTCATAAAAATCTCTTCAAAGGTATCCCCCACTGTCCTTTCAGACATGGTGTAGCCCGGCCTTTCAACATTGGTGCTGTCGCTCATAAGCAGCAGCACGCCTTTTCTGCCCAGCTCTGCAAGCCTTGCCAGGTCCATGGGCTTGCCCTCGATGGGCGTATAGTCGATCTTAAAATCTCCCGTGTGTATCACCACACCCACAGGCGTATGGATGGCCATGGCCACCGAATCCGCAATGCTGTGAGTAGAACGTATGAACTCCACCTTGAAAGAGCCGGACTCGACGGTCTCACCGGGCTCCACGGTGTTGAGGTTCACCTCCGCCAGCATGCCGTGCTCTTCCAGCTTGTATTCAAGCAGCCCCAGGGTAAGCCTGGTTCCATAAACAGGCACATTTATATCTTTCAGTACATAGGGCAGGGCTCCGATATGGTCCTCATGCCCGTGGGTCAGGAATATTCCCCTGACCTTTTCCTTGTTTTTCACCAGGTAAGAAACGTCGGGGATGACGAGGTCGATTCCAAGCATCTCGTCTTCCGGGAATGCAAGTCCGCAGTCGACAACGATGATTTCCTCCCCGTACTCAAAAACAGTGATGTTCTTCCCTATCTCAAGCAAACCGCCCAGCGGTATAACTTTAAGTTTTTTCTTATTTTTTGCCACAATAAACCCTCCGAAAATATTCTCAAAATAACTATATACCGATAACAAACTTCAAAATTTAAAAAATTAAGGAAGCTACCGATGAAGTTTATAAAAACAAACTGTTTCGTCAAAATTCACAGTTCCATCGCCTTAACAAATTCTTCCGGATTATAACATCCATACTGCCGATAATTCTTTAAAGTCCCGTTTACTAACCATTACATAGCTTTAAACATTATAGCACATTTCCATAAAATACAACAAACAAATACTACAAATTAATTCCTTCGCTGATTTTGGAAGCACTCCAGTTGTTTTTTCCGCACTCGTCGACCACTTCCTTGTACACATTCATGGTTTGCCGGGAGATGATGTCCCAATTGTAGGTCCTGTTCACCTTCTCCATGGCTTTTTCTTTCATTTCCTCAGCTTTACGGGGGCTGTGGAGTATCTCCAGAATGCTGTCCGCAAGGGAGTTGGAATTCCCGGTGTAAGATTTCATCCCGTCGATGCCGTGATAAACAATTTCTCCAAGCCCACCGGTGTCACTCACCACCACCGGTACATTGGCCACCATCCCTTCCAGCGCCACAATCCCGAAAGGCTCGTAAAGGCTTGGAAAAACCGCCACATCCGCACATTTGTAGAGCTTCATAAGATCCCCGTCATTGATGTATCCCGTAAAATAAATTCTGTTGCTTATATACATTGCAGCCGCTTTCCCCTTCAAATACTCAAGCTGCGGCCCTTTCCCCGCAATGACAAACTTGACGTCGTTATAGTAATGGATTACCTTGGGTATGGCTTCCAGCAGCACCTGTACACCCTTTTCATTGACCAGCCTTCCCACAAAGAACACGATCTTTTCATTATCCGCGGCGTATTTTCTCCGGAATTCCGGCTCTCTTTCAAAACCGTCAAACTTGTGGATATCCACTCCGTTGGGTATGACGCGTATCTTGTCCTCGGGCAGCTGGAAAACCGTTTTGGCCTCCTGCTTCATATATTCGCTGTTGACGATGACCTTCCAGGCTTCATAGGTAAGCCACCATTCCACTCCGCTGATATATCTCTGGGTATCGTCATGGATGCCCGAATTGCGCCCATGCTCCGTGGCATGGATCGTACATACCATCGGTATGGAGTAAGTATTTTTCAGCACCCTGGATGCAAATGCCACGATCCAGTCATGGGCATGAATGATATCAAAGGATCCGGTTTCGCCGATCAGCTTCATGGAATGCTCCAGCAGGGCAAAGTTCAAATGCAGGACCCAATCTACAAAGTTATAGGCTTTCACATCATAGGTGCGAACTCTATGTACAAAAACATTTTTATCCTTTTCCACTTCCATGGTTCCTTCTTCATAGCAGGTCACCACATGGACTTCGTTGCCTTTTTGCCCTATTACCTGGGCCAGATCGTGCACGACCCTGGAAATACCCCCTACAATCCTGGGCGGATATTCCCAGGATAACATCAGTATACGCATAGTCCTCTCCTCTCGAAGCTTAATCCAAATGCGAGGAAATCAATCTACCATCAACAGTATTAATATCATTAATTCTTGACTACTTCTTTATATATATACCAACATTTCATAGATATTTTGTAACTTTCAGGTGCCGTTTATGTATCAAATTCTATCAATTCCAGGTTTGTTGAATAATTATTGCATAAAGCTGAAAAAATATATTGGTATATAAATACGCCAATGCACGAAAAAGGTTATAGACTATAGTAGTAAAAACCTTTTGTTTTCGTGCAAGGAATTAATTGCCCCGGTACAAAGTTCCGCCTAAATCAACTATATATTTTCGGCACTCATTGTAAAAATCCTTCTAATATTGTTGCCGCACAAAAAAAATACAAGAAAAATGTAAAATAATAGGTTTTCCGGCGGATAAAACTGTGTTTGGGAACTCAAAAGGAGACTGAAACATGTCCGAAGTGCATTCACCCTACCAGGAAAATGTGCCTTCATGGGATAATGAAATAAAAGTGGTATTGCTTCCCAAAGATCCTAACTGGCTTTTTGCCTACTGGGAGTTCCCGGAAGAAAAAAAGAGCCTGTTTATTCAGGAATTCGGCCATGAACTCTGGGAGAGATCCGTTCCTGTGCTGAAAATAGTAAATGTCTCGAGGAACGCCAGCTTCTACATACGACTGAATGATTTCTCCAACAGCTGGTACATCAATGTCCCTGATGGGGACAGCCTTTATGTGGCAGAACTTGGAAGGAAGGTGTCGGACCGGTTCTTTATCAATCTGGCTGATTCCAATTACGTATCTACCCCCGGTGAAAATACCAGCAGCAATGCATCCGTGTATTTTATCGATTATAAGGAGCTCCGGAACGGCAGGCCGGAGATTGAAGCAGTATCAGGCACAGGCCCTGTGGAATTTCTCCGGGCAGGTACACGGCAGCCCCTGGCTGGCATAAGCTCTGCCGGACTTTTTGGCATAAACCTTCAGGAGCATGTGGGCTTTAGCTCCGAAAGCATTTTCAGGTAAACGGAAAGGAGGATTTTCTTGAATCGAGGATATGTAGCCTTCATATTACACGCACACCTGCCCTATGTCCGCCACCCGGAAAGTGACGGCTATCTGGAGGAAAGATGGCTCTTTGAGGCCATATCGGAGACTTACATCCCTCTTATTAATTCTTTCCAGGCCCTTATGGATGAAAACATCGATTACCGGTTAACCATGTCCCTCACTCCTCCGCTGCTGTCGATGCTTACCGATCCCCTGCTGCAGGCCAGGTATATAAAATATCTGGAGACCTTGATCGAACTTTCCGAAAAGGAAATCCGCCGGACGGAAAACCAGCCGGATTTCAACAGGCTGGCCATCATGTACAACGAAAAGTACAAAAATGACCTTTTGGTCTTTAAAGATAAATACAACTGCAACCTTGTCTCCGCCTTCATTGATCTTCAAAATTCCGGCAAATTGGAGATTATCGCCAGTGCGGCAACCCATGGCTACCTTCCCCTGATGAGTCTTACCCCGGAAGCGATAAACGCCCAGATTTCAGTGGGAATAAAATCCCATGAAATCATGTTGGGCAGCAAACCCAGAGGCATGTGGCTCCCGGAATGCGGATACGTGCCTGCCGTCGAAGACGCTTTGAGGCAAAACGGAATCGAATACATCATCACCGAATCCCATGGCATTCTCTATGCCAACCCAAGGCCGGTTTACGGCACCTGGGCCCCCATTGTCTCTCCGAAAGGCATTGTGGCCTTCGGCAGGGACATGGAATCCTCCAAACAGGTCTGGAGCGCTACGGAAGGCTATCCCGGGGATTATGATTACAGGGAATTTTACAGGGACATCGGCTTCGACCTTGACTACGACTATATCAAAAACTACATATCTCCCGACGGAAAGCCCATCCATACGGGAATAAAATACTACAGGATCACGGGAAGGACGGAAGAAAAACAGCCCTACAACCCTGACTGGGCACGGAACAAAGCCGAAATACACGCAGGAAATTTCATGTTTAACCGGGAAAGGCAAGTGGATTTCCTGTGTGAGAAAACAGGCAAGCCCCCCATCATCGTATGCCCCTATGACGCGGAACTCTTCGGCCATTGGTGGTTTGAGGGCCCCTACTGGCTATACTCCCTTTTAAAGCATATCCATGAGGATCAAAATATTTTCAAGCTTGTCACATTAAGCGAGTATATGGATGAAAATCCCGTCATGCAGGTTTCAACCCCCTGCAGCTCCAGTTGGGGACATAAAGGCTATAACGAAGTGTGGCTCAATGAGACAAACGATTGGGTATACAGGCATTTGCAGAAGGCCGCCGGACGCATGATCGAACTGGCAAATGAAAACACCGATGCCACCGGGATTGTGAAGAACGCCCTGAATCAGGCCGCCAGAGAGCTGCTGCTCGCCCAGAGCAGCGACTGGGCTTTCATCATGAGGGCGGGAACCATGGTGCCCTATGCGGAAAAACGCACCAAAGACCACATTGCCAGGTTCACCAGGCTCTATCATGATATAAAAGAGGGAACCATCGATGAAGGCTGGCTCCGGGAGATACAGTCCATGGACAACATATTCCCGGAGCTGGATTACACCGCCTTCAGCAGTTAATATTTTTACATCCGCTTTGCCCCTTCGTAGGCCAGTTCGGAACGCTCGCACTCTTCATCGGTAAGGGTAACCTGGTAGCAGAGGCTGCTCCCCTTCATTTTCTCACTGGCGAAACAAAGCCCGTTTGTTCTTATGTCAAGAAAAGGATGGTCAATCTGCTCGGGGTCTCCGATCAAAACGATCTTTGTACCGGAGCCCGCCCTTGTAATTATCCCCTTTACCTGCTTGGGAGTGAGGTTCTGGGCTTCATCGATGATAACCCACTGCCTTGCGATGGATCGTCCCCGGATAAAGGCAATGGCCTCCGTGTTGATGATCTTCCTGTCGAAAAGCTCATCCACTTTGTCCTTAAGCTCCTTTTCACTGCTGTACCTTTCGTTTTCATCATTGTCGATCAGCACCTCCAGGTTATCTACCACAGGCCTTAAAAAAGGAGCGATCTTTTCCTGCTCGGTTCCGGGAAGGAAGCCGATGTCCTCATCCAGCTTCACATTGGGCCTGCATACGAGTATCTTCCTGTAGAGCTTGCTCTGCTCGATCATCAGCTTGTGGAGCCCCACCGCCAGCGAATAGAAGGTCTTGGCGGTACCGGCAGGACCTTTGATGATGACAAGGGGGGCCCTGTCCGCATCCATCATCAAGGCTTCCTGCATGAATTTCTGCCCCGCATTCCTGGGGGTTACCCCAAAAGGCCTTTCCTGGAGGAATTTCAGGCTGACGATTTCTTTTCCGTCAAATCTTCCCAGCGCCGTCTGTTTTTCATTATTGCAGGAATGTATGATCAAGAATTGGTTGGAAACGGGTGAAACGCTTTCTTTTTTGCTGAAATCATAGGAAAAGGTGAAAACATCGTCAAGCTCAAGCCTGCCTTTGCTGAAAAACTTTTTGAGCTTTTCATCGGTGGTGTAGACATCCATTCTGCCCTTGTACTGGTCGTCGGCGTCAGGAACCTGCTCTGCAAAGAAATCCTGGGCTATGACGCCGATAATGTCCGCTTTTATCCTTTCAAAGATATCTTTTGTAACAAGGAATACTTTTTCTCCTTTTTCCAGCAGGCCCTTGCAAACCTTTAGAATCCTGTTGTCGTTGCTTTGGCTGTCCCAGCTTTCGGGAAGCCTGACGCTGTTGTAATTCATTTCTATCCGCAGTATACCGTCGTTGTCCAGTTTTACGCCTTCGTTCAAATTGCCTTTTGTCCTCAATTCGTCAATCAGTCTGGCTACCTGCCTTGCATTTGCCCCCAGTTCCGTATTGTCCTTTTTAAATTTATCCAGCTCCTCCAGTACCACTTCAGGTATTGCCACTACATTGTCTCCAAAGGAATAAAGCGCGAAAGGTGTTTGTAGAAGAACATTAGTATCAAGAACAAAGGTTTTTTTCAACATGAATCGCCCCTATCATTGTTATTTGTATTGCCGGTCTGGCTGTTTCTACCTTTGCTATTAAAGAGAATTAAAATATTACTTACGCTTTTGTAGCGTAAGTTATACTTTAGCTGTCCCTAAATTAATCAGATGGGATCCGGGAATGTGCTTTAGATTAAATAAATATAAACTTCCTGATAAAATTATACCACATTTTCTCTTGCACTTAAATCGTAAAAAATAGGACCGTCTGCCATATTGACTTTATTCACCGGCATTAGTATAATCAAAGGTACTCATAGATTCAAATGAGTACTCTCTTTTTTTTATCCCGGAAGATAAAATAAAAAGGATACTTTTTGTAGGGTTCCTCAAAGGAACCCTGCACTTGTTCCTTGTCGTAAAATAATTTCTTAATACAGCAAGATGACCGCCAGCAGTTCCAGAGGTTCGTCCCCAGTATTATTGACCGAATGGGAAGTTCCTCCCACCGTCAATATTGCATCCCCTGCCTTTACTTCCCTGGTGACGCCGTTATCAAAAGCCAGTCCTTTTCCTTTGATGATGTAAAATATTTCTTCTTCATTTGAATGCTCATGCAAGCCTATGGTACTGCCAGGATTCAGCGTCAATTTGGCGCAGAGCCTTGCTTTGCCCGTCAGCTCCTCCTTTTGAAACATATGGGTGATTTCAACGGAACCCTCTCCTCCTCTGAACCTTTCCTTTATTTCTTTCACCATGTCACCGGCTTCCCTTATCATAAAGCACCTCCAAATATTCAAAATAAAGTTAAAAGCTTAATTATTATATTACATTTTCGAATGCTGCGTGTCAAAACAGATTGCACAGGGGTATTTTGAATTTCCATACAAAATAAAAAAGGCTTGCAATGTTAATTGCAAACCTTTGGCTGCGGGTCAAGGATTTGAACCCTGACAGACTGATCCAGAGTCAGTAGTGCTACCATTACACAAACCCGCAATGTTTCGGACAAAAGGTATTATAGCACAGTCCCATAGGATATGCAAGGGATTTTTAGAATGTTATTTCGTGGGACTTAATGGAATTTTTAGGGACACTTCTCCAAAGAAAAGTGTCCCTAATAACACTATTTTATAAGCTTTATTGTCTCTCTGGCAATGGCAAGTTCTTCATTTGTAGGTATAACCAGGGTTTTTACCGTCGCATCGGGAGTACTGATATCCAGTTCCTGTCCTCTGACGGTATTCTTTTCAAGGTCAATTTTGATTCCCAGGTATTCCATGTTCGCCAGGACCTTGCTCCGGATAATGCTGTTGTTTTCACCGATTCCGGCGGTAAAGATCACCGCGTCCAGACCACCTAAAACAGCCGCATATTCCCCGATATACTTCTTAACCCTGTAGCAGAATATTTCAATGGCCAGGGCAGCTCTTTCATTTCCTTCATCGGCTGCCGCATGAATATCCCTGAAGTCGCTGCTGACACCGGATATGCCCAGGACGCCGGACTTCTTGTTCAAATAGCCGTCGATATCCTTTATGGACATGTTCTCCTTTTCCATCAGTACTTTAATTACGGCAGGATCGATGGTTCCGCTCCTTGTCCCCATGGCAAGACCTGCCAGAGGCGTAAAGCCCATGCTTGTCTCAATGGATTTCCCGTTTTTGATGGCACAGATGCTGGCACCGTTGCCCAGATGACATGAAATCAGTTTCAATTCTTCAATGGGTTTTCCAAGCATGGCTGCGGCCCTCTGAGCCACATACTTGTGGGAGGTGCCATGAAAGCCGTACTTTCTCACGCCGTACTTTTCATAGATTTCATAAGGCAGGGCGTACAGGTACGCATGCTTGGGCATGCTCTGGTGGAAGGCGGTATCAAAAACTGCAACCATGGGAGTACCGGGCATAACCTCCTGACATGCTTCAATTCCCACTACATTGGGGGGGTTGTGCAGGGGAGCGATCTCGATGCAATCCTTTATAGCCTTCATTACCGATTCGTCAATTACCGCCGAATCGGTAAATTTCTCTCCTCCGTGCACCACCCGGTGTCCTACGGCAGATATCTGGGACATGTCTGAAATAACTCCCAGGTCTTTATCCACCAGTGCATTGATCACTTCGCGGATGGCTACCTTGTGGTTTGGCATGTCTTTTTCGATGACAACCGCATCCTGATCCATTTTGGAATGCTTGAGGAAGGATTTTTCAATGCCGATCCTGTCACACAGCCCCTTTGCCAGAACCTTTTCGTTCTGCATGTCGATGAGCTGGTATTTTAGCGATGAACTGCCTGTGTTTATAACAAGAATATTCATATAAATGCTCCTTTTATTAATTAATCGTTAAGAATGCAGAATCAAGTCCATTATTGATATGGATTTTTAATATTTCTTCTCCACTCTTTATTTTTTCTTCACTGCCTGCTTTTTTATGCGTTCTGAGCCTGTACCGCCGTTATGGCAACAACGCCCACAATGTCTTCGGCGCTGCAGCCCCTGGAAAGGTCGTTGACGGGCTTTGCAATCCCCTGGAGTATAGGTCCGTAGGCTTCTGCTTTCGCCAGTCTTTCAGTAAGCTTGTATGCAATATTCCCGCAGTTCAGATCGGGGAAAATCAAAACATTGGCCTCTCCGGCAACAGGACTTCCCTTTGCCTTGGACTTGCCGATTGCAGGAACAAGGGCGGCATCCGCCTGGAGTTCTCCGTCCAGCATAAGTTCCGGTGCGGCTTCCTTTGCTATCTTCGTGGCTTCGATCACCTTGTCTACAATCGGATCCTTGCCGCTGCCATAAGTGGAAAAGGACAGCATACCAACCTTGGGTTCCGCCTGCACCAGCGTCTTGAAGGACTTTGCAGAGGTAACGGCTATTTCCGCCAGCTCCTGGGCATTGGGATTCTGGTTCAACCCTGAGTCTCCATAAACGAATATGCCGTTGTGACCGTATTCACAGTCTGGCACAACCATGACAAAAAACGCGGAAACCAGCTTGGAGCCGGGGGCTGTTTTAATAATCTGGAGAGCGGGCCTTATGGTATCCGCCGTAGAATGAGCCGCACCCGACACCATGCCGTCGGCTTCACCTTTTTTAACCATCATAACCGCCCAGTACACCGTATCCTTCATGATTTCCCTTGCCTGTTCCGGTGTTACGCCCTTCGCTTTTCTCAACTCATAGAAGGTGTTTGCATAGTCCTCAAATTTATCTGAATTCAAAGGATCCACAATTCTGGCTTTTGAAATGTCAAGATCCCCTGCCAATTTTTTAATTTCAGCTTCATTTCCTACAAGTACAACATTGGCAATACCCTTCTCCTGAATCAAAGCTGCTGCCTTTATGGTTCTTATGTCGTTGCTTTCCGGCAAAACGATGGTTTTAACATCGGCTTTTGCCCTTTGTGAGATTTGTTCAAGAAAGTTCATAAACTTAATAGACCCCTTTCATTTTTTAAAAGTTATTTAAATAAATATTTTTTATTACCAGGTGCTAAGACCTGCTTACATGCTGGCTTTCAGCCATAATAATTATATACAAATTGTTTTTTGTATACAAGGCAATAATTAGTAAAATCCTAACTTTTTCTAACTTTATTTAGAAACTTTTTATCAAAAACATCATTCTACGCCATAAATATAACATTTTTATGTTATATTTTAACATAAAGTTTTCAGAATTTAAAGACTCCGGCTTATTCCTTCTGCCAGAATAAAAGCTCAGGGGCATCGAACCTCATCGCTTTTGGCCGGATTTGCTCCGCAAATGGCCTAAAATAAAAGCAGCGGCAGATATTTTATCAGCCGCTGCTTTGCGTGACCGCCCATCATTTATTTATCAAGTTCTTCTTTAAGAATCTTATTGATAAGCTGGGGATTTGCTTTTCCTCTGGTCTCCTTCATGGCCTGGCCCACCAGGAAGCCGAAGGCCTTTTCCTTACCGCTCTTATAGTCGGCCACCGACTGGGGATTGCTTTCAAGGATTTTCCTGACTACGCCGGCGAGAGCCCCCTCGTCGCTTACCACCTCAAGGCCCTCCTCTTTCACGATGGCCTCCGGGCTCTTGCCCGTCTCAAACATCTTTTCGAACACTTTTTTGGCGATGGTGCCGCTGATGGTTCCCTTATCGATCAGTTCCACCATCTTTGCAAGATATTCTGCCGGGAAGGGAATGCTTTCAACCTCCATGCCCTTTTCCTTGAGTATCCGCATCAGATCGCCCATAATCCAGTTGCTCACCGCTTTTGCATTGCTGCTTTTGGAAACGGCCTCCTCAAAAAAGTCCGCCAGGACCTTTGAAGCCGTTATGACGGAGGCATCGTACTCCGGAAGCCCAAAGCCCGCCATGTACCGTTTCTTCCTCGCTTCAGGCAGCTCCGGAATGGAAGCCCTTATCTCCTCGATCCACTCGTCGGCCACCACGATGGGCACCAGGTCAGGTTCAGGAAAATACCTGTAGTCGTGGGCCTCCTCCTTGCTCCTCATGGCATAGCTTATACCCTTGTTATCGTCCCAGCGCCTGGTTTCCTGGACGATGACACCCCCTCCTTCGATTTCCCTTATCTGCCTTTGGGTCTCCGCCTCAACGGCCCTGACAATGGAGCGGAAGGAATTGAGATTTTTCATTTCCGTTCTGGTTCCGAATTCCTTTTGTCCCCTGGGCCTCACCGACAGGTTTACATCCGCCCTTAAAGAGCCTTCCTGCATCTTGCAGTCGGAAACCTCGATGTATTCCAGGATGGACTTGAGATTTTCCAGGTAAGCCTTTGCCTCCTCCGCCGACCTTATGTCCGGCTCGCTCACAATCTCGATCAGGGGAACCCCGCACCGGTTGTAATCCACGAGGGTGCCCGTATCCCACTCATCGTGCATCAGCTTGCCCGCATCTTCCTCGATGTGGATTCTTGTTATTCCTATGGTCTTTTTCACGCCCTCCACTTCGATGTCCACCGCTCCTTCCAGGCAGAGCGGGAGATCATACTGGGAAGTCTGGTATGCCTTTGGAAGGTCGGGATAAAAATAGTTTTTTCTATCCTGCTTGCTGAACCGGGATATGCTGCAGTTGGTAGCCAGTCCCGCTTTTACGGCATATTCCACAACTTTTTTGTTCAATACCGGCAGTACGCCCGGCATTCCCGTACAAATAGGGCAGCAGTGGGTATTTTCCTCACCCCCGAATTCGGTGGTGCAGGTACAATATATTTTTGATTTTGTCGCAAGTTCCGCATGAACTTCCAGACCGATGACGATTTCATATTCCATTGGTTTCACCTCTTAAAAATATTTACAGCTGCGGTTTGCTCTTATGAAAGCCGGTATTTTGCTCAAAGGTGTACCCGGCTCTCAAAATCGTGCTTTCATCAAAGGGCTTTCCGATAAGCTGGAGGCCTATGGGCAGTCCCTCGCCGTCTGTTCCGCAGGGAACCACCAGGCCGGGAAGGCCCGCGATGTTCACCGATACCGTATAGATATCTCCCAGGTACATTTCCAGCGGATCATTGGCCTTTTCCCCCAGTTTGAATGCAGTGGTGGGCGCCGTAGGCCCGATTACCATGTCATATTTTTCAAAGGCCTCATTAAAGCCCTTGGTTATCAGCGTTCTTACCTGCAGCGCTTTTTTATAATAGGCGTCATAGTAACCTGAACTTAACGCGTAGGTCCCAAGCATGATCCTTCTTTTCACTTCGTTCCCGAAGCCTTCGCTCCTGGTCTGCTTGTACAGGTCCAGAAGATCGGTGAATTTTTCCGCCCGGTAGCCGTACTTGATGCCGTCATATCTGGCAAGGTTGGAGCTGGCTTCCGCGCAGGCAATCAGATAATACGCGGGTATGGCATACTCGGTGATGGGCAGTGAAAACTCTTCGCACTCCGCCCCCAGGCCTCTGAAGGTCTCAATGGCCTGAAGCACCGCCTGCTTTACCTCAGGGTTGATGCCCTGTCCCAGGTATTCTTTCGGATAACCGATTTTCATCCCTTTTACATTGTTGACCAGGGCTCTGGTATAATCGGGATAGTCAATAGCTGCGGAAGTGGAATCCAGAGGGTCATGTCCCGATATGGCATTCATTACGAGGGCGCAGTCCTCCACGTCCCTGGTCAACGGCCCTATCTGGTCCAGGGAGGACGCAAAGGCCACAAGTCCAAAGCGCGATACCGCACCATATGTAGGTTTTAAGCCAACGACCCCGCAGAAGGAGGCGGGCTGCCTTATGGAACCTCCCGTATCCGACCCCAGGGAAAATACCGCCTGTCCCGCAGCAACAGAAGCTGCTGAGCCGCCGCTTGAGCCACCCGGTACACGCTCTGTGTCCCATGGGTTTCTGGTCTTCTTATAAAAGGAATTTTCTGTAGACCCCCCCATGGCAAATTCATCCATATTCAATTTTCCCAGGAGGACTGTATCTTCATTAAAAAGTTTATTTGCAATGGTGGCATTATAGGGCGGTACAAAATTGTGCAGCATTTTCGAACCGCAGGTGGTTTTGATGCCTTCGGTACACATGTTGTCCTTCAACGCCATGGGTATTCCGGCAAGGGCGGATTGGACCTCTCCCCGGTCAATCCTTTCCTGCACTTTTTTTGCCCTTTCCAATGCTTCCTCCCTGCAAACCGTCAAATAACTGCCGATCCGGTCATCGGTCCTCTCTATCCTGTTGAGCAGAGATTGTGTTATTTCCACCGCACTTGCCTTTTTGGACCGGATCAAGTCACGCAGTTCATGGGCCGTCAATTCATATAGTTCCACCGGCTTCACTCCGTTCTTAAAAATTGTTTGAAATTTACATCATCTATTCCAATTTCCCAAATATTTGCCATTTTCCCCTTGCCTTACTCCACCACCTTGGGAACCTTAAAACAGCCGTTCTCTTCCGAAGGGGCATTGGCAAGTATCTTCTCCCTGTCAAAGGACTTTTTGACCTCATCTTCCCGGAAAACATTTTTTATGGGTATGACATGGGCAGTGGGCTGCACATCGGAAGTGTCGAGTTCATTCAGTTTGTCGACATAGGCAATGATATCCGCCATTTCGTGGGTAAGCCTTTGCTTTTCCTCTTCCGTCAGATTCAGCCTGGCCAGGTTTGCCACATGCTCAATGGTCTCTTTCGTGATCTTCATCGATATCTCCTCCAATTTCATAATATTATATAAAAAGTAATAAACGCAAGTCAATTATCCCTATGTAAATGGATGAATATTAAATTCATCGTATATAATTTTTCCTTAAATAGTCAAGAATTATTTTTTTTTGAGGGGACAGTCCTCAACGGTTTACACTTGTGACTTTTTGTGAAGAAAGTTGAGAACTATCCCCGTCTTTCGCGGGCAAAAAGATAGCGGCTGTTAGGCCGCAGTTCCCCATAAGGGGTCTAGAGGTAAAAGTATGTTAAAAAGTTTAAGTGTACGCTAACTAATTATAGAAGCATCCATTTTACATGTCAATTTAAAAAATACCAGAGAAATGCTAAATAAACATTTTTTCCCATAGTTTTCTCAGTTTATTTCGCTATTGCTATGGAAACCATTTATCGTACAGCAACCGGTTTACCGCCTTTACTTTCTAAAGGTAACGCGTCAGTACGTCAGCTTGGAAGCTATTTTGCAGGATTCACAAAATCCACTTGCAAAGTGTGTATTCCATGTAATATAATATTAAAAAATATTATTTTTAGAATTTAGACGGGGATTATGCGACGGTGCTTACGTTCTGCTTTGACTCGTCTTAATTTATAATATAATACTTTTTCATTTCCATTTATTTAAAAGGAGGGTATTTTAATGTCCAAAGCAAGAGTATTATCTTTATTAGTAGTATTGGCAGTTATGACTTCTTTATTTGCAGGTTGTGCCGGCGGCGGCGGAGAAATCAAAATCGGTGCGATCCAGCCTATAAGCGGTCAGGTATCAGCTTATGGAACCCAGACAAGAGACGCTATCCAACTGGCTGTTGATGAAATCAACGAAAAGGGCGGCGTTCTCGGCAAGAAAATCAAGCTCATCGTTGAAGATGACGAAGCAAATCCTGAAAAAACAGTGAATGCTTTCAAAAAGCTCGCTACTCAGGACAAGGTTATCGGTATCGTTGGAGCCCTCACAAGCAAATGCTCCCTTGCAATCACCAAGGAAGCCCAGCAGAGAAAAATCATCATGATTTCCCCTTCATCCACCAATGATACGGTTACCGATGCAGGCGATTACATCTTCAGGGCATGCTATAACGACTCCTTCCAGGGCCAGGTTGTTGCAAAGTACGCGCTGGAAACATTGAAGGCAAAAAATGCAGCCATCCTTTTTGATAACACCAACGACTATTCCAAAGGTTTGAGAGACAACTTCAAAAAGAAATTTGAAGAGCTGGGCGGAAAAGTAGCAGCCGAAGAGTCCTATGCCACAGGCGACAAGGACTTCAATGCACAGCTTACCAAAATCAAGGGCACAAACCCTGACGTATTGTTCATTCCCGACTATTACAGCACCGTTTCCCTCATCGCAAAGCAGGTTAAGAACCAGGGTATCAAGGCTCCCATGCTTGGCGCCGACGGTTGGGATGAAATCACCAACAACGCAGGTGATGAAGTTATAGGTTCCTTCTACAGCAACCACTATTCACCGGATGCCGACGATGCGGATGTTAAGAGCTTCGTTACCAAATACCAGGAAAAATACAAGATCGTTCCCAACGCTCTCGCAGCTCTCGGCTACGATGCAACCTACATCCTCGTTGAAGCCATTGAAAGGGCAAAATCAACCGATACTGCAAAGATCAAGGATGAAATGATGAAGACAGACAAGAAGTATGTAACCGGCCAGATCAAGTTCAACGAACTGAGAAACCCTGTAAAATCAGCCGTTATGGTTGAGGTTAAGAAGGGCGACGACGGCAAGCTTACTGCCGGCTATGCAGGCATCGTTAATCCGTAAAATATTTACAGGATTATGTCACTAAATATGTCTTTTAAAAAATATACTTTTATTGTATAATACACATACAATGGTGTGATAATGGGAGAAATCTATTTCTCCCATTATTATGTTCGGGATATAAATTATAGGTAGCTTTTCATCCTGTTTAATTGCACCGCAGATAATTATGAAGAGTTTTTGCTTATAATTGCATGTCCACTTATTTAGAGGGGTGAAATAATGGAATTTTTGCAGCAGATGGTCAACGGCCTCGCTCTAGGCAGTGTTTATGCGCTTATCGCCTTAGGCTATACCATGGTATATGGTATCTTGAAGATCATAAACTTTGCCCACTGTGATATTCTTATGGTAGGTGCATTTGCAGGTTATTTCGTTTTAGGTGCTTTAGGTGTAAGCCCTATAACAATGATTATCGCTTTTATCATTTCAATGGTCATATGCGCAACCTTCGGCGTGGTCATTGAAAAGGCTTGTTACAAGCCTTTGAGAAAGTCTCCGAAAATCAATGTACTGATTACTGCCATCGGTGTTTCACTGGCCCTGGAAAACGGAGCCAGAGTTGTTCCCTTCATAGGACCCAACCCCAAGCAGTTCCCCACCTTCAAAAACGTAAACATTGATTTTTTCGGTATAGGTATAAGCCAGATTCAAATTATCAACTTCATTATCGCTGTTGTACTGATGCTTATCCTTACCATCATCGTCAACTTCACCAAAACGGGAAAAGCCATGAGAGCCGTCTCCTATGACCGTGACGCAGCTGCCTTAATGGGTATAAATGTCGACAACATTATTTCATTTACATTTGCTATCGGAGCCTCACTGGCAGGCGCGGCGGGAATACTTTTTGCAAGCGCCTACCCACAGGTTGAGCCTTATATGGGTATGATGCCCGGTATCAAAGCCTTTGTCGCCGCCGTACTGGGTGGTATCGGAAATATTCCCGGGGCCATGCTGGGAGGATTTATATTAGGTTCTGCCGAGACCCTCACCAAAGGCTTTATTTCTTCAAAGCTTGCAGATGCCGTTGCCTTTGGTATCCTGATCCTGATACTCGTTATCAAGCCTTCAGGTATCCTGGGTAAAAACATAAGAGAGAAAGTGTAGGTGATGGACATGAAAAAGAACAGGATATTCAACACGGTCACCCTGGTACTGACCTCGGTAGTCGTATTCATTGTATTGGCTTTGCTTCTCTATACCGGGATTATCGATGAATACAATGGCCAGCTGCTTACACTTGCCGGTATCTATATCATCGTTTCCTTAAGCCTGAACCTTATTACAGGCTTCACGGGACAATTGTCCCTGGGTCAGGCAGGCTTCATGTCGATCGGCGCATACAGCACGGCCATCGCAATGATGACTTTTCATATGCCGCTTGTTGCCGGTATTATCTTCGGCGGACTTGTAACCGCATTATTCGGCTTTTTAATCGGCTTCCCCACCCTGAGGCTTCGCGGAGACTATCTTGCCATTACAACCCTGGGCTTCGGCGAAATCATCCGTGTGTTGATGGTCAACCTGGAAAGCCTCACCGGCGGAGCTGCCGGCTTGAAAGGGGTACCTCCCTTTTCGGAGACAGGGGATTTCGTTCTGGACGCCCTGATCAAGTTCTCCTGGGTTTATGCCTTTGTTGTGCTCACCGTCGTCGTTGTGAGCAATCTTATCAATTCCTCCCCCGGAAGGGCCATCGTTTCCATCAGAGAAGATGAAATCGCGGCCAATTCCATGGGTATCAACGTTCCTTACTACAAAATGTTCTCCTTTACCATGTCTGCCTTTCTCGCGGGCATAGGAGGCGGACTGTATGCCATATACTTCGGGTACCTGAACCCAATGATGTTCGGTTTCATGAGTTCCGTCAACTTTGTGGTGATTGTCGTTCTCGGCGGCTTAGGAAGCATTACCGGTACAATTTTTGCAGGAGTCGGTTTCACATATATACAGGAATGGCTCAGAGTATTTAAGGATTTCAGACTTGTTATTTTCGCCCTTGCCCTGATCGCAGTCATGCTGTTCTGGCCGAAGGGCTTGATGGGAACAAACGAAATATCCATCGTTAAGCTTGTGAAGAAATTTTTCAAAAAAGGTTCTGATGATGATACAACACCTTCGGGGTCTGCTACCTCCGGGGCTTCACAGAAAAAGGGGGTGTAGCGGATGTCTGTATTGGACGCAAGAAGTATTTCCATCGTATTCGGTGGGTTAAAAGCTGTAAGCAATTTTGATTTGAAGCTGCAAAAGGGTGAGCTGGTAGGTCTTATCGGTCCCAACGGAGCAGGTAAAACCACTGTATTCAACATGCTTACGGGAGTATACAATCCCACCAGCGGAGACATCGTTTTCAGTAAAACAGGTGCTGAAAAGGACGCAAAAAGCCTTGTGGGCCTTAAGCCCTTCCAGATCACACAGAGGGGCATTGCCAGGACCTTTCAGAATATAAGGCTTTTTAAAGACCTGACGGTTCTTGACAACGTAAGAATTGCCTTCCATTTCGGCGTAAAGTACAACGCCCTTCACGGAATACTGAGGACCACTTCCTTCTTCAATGAAGAGGAGGTAATTACGGCCAAAGCGAGAGAACTTCTTAAAATTTTCAGTATTCATGGCAAAGAAAAGGAACTGGCCAAAAACCTTCCCTATGGGGAGCAAAGAAAACTGGAAATCGTGCGGGCGCTGGCCACCAATCCGTCGGTGCTTCTCCTGGATGAACCTGCCGCCGGCATGAATCCCCAGGAAACCCATGACCTCATGAATTTGATCCGGTTTATAAGGGATAAATTCAGCCTCACCATCCTGCTCATCGAGCATGACATGAGCCTTGTCATGGGTATCTGTGAGCGCATCGTGGTTCTGGATTACGGGCAGACGATCGCCGTGGGAACAGCCGAGCAAATCAGCAAGGACCCTAAGGTTATTAAGGCATATCTTGGCGAGGGGGTTGAAACCGGTGCTTAAAATCGATGGCTTGAACGTATTTTACGGTACGATACATGCTTTACACGACATCACCTTCGAAGTAAATGAAGGTGAAATCGTAACTCTGATCGGCGCAAACGGTGCGGGCAAAACGACTACGCTGCATTCGATTTCGGGCATATTGCAGCCCAAATCGGGAAGCATCAGCTTTATGGGCAATCCCATCACCGGCGTGAAAGCAAACAAGATTGTGGAAATGGGACTGTGCCAGGTTCCCGAGGGACGTAGAATTTTTGCCAACCTGACGGTTCTGGAAAACCTGGAAATGGGTGCCTATACCAGAAAAGACAAGAAAGAGATAAAAGACGATTATGAAGTTGTATTTACCAGATTTCCAAGGCTCAAGGAAAGGATCCGGCAGGTTGCGGGCACTTTGAGCGGCGGTGAGCAGCAGATGCTGGCCATGGGCAGGGCCCTGATGTCAAGGCCCAAACTCTTGCTTCTTGACGAACCCTCCATGGGTCTGGCTCCCCTGCTGGTTAAAGAAATCTTTTCAATTATCCAGGATATCAACAAAGCGGGAACTACCATCCTCCTGGTTGAGCAGAATGCCAACATGGCTCTCTCCATCGCCAGCAGGGCTTACGTTCTTGAAACGGGTCATATTGCCCTTTCGGGAAGCGCAAAGGAACTGGCGGCCAGTGAAGAGGTCAGGAAGGCATACCTGGGAGGCTAAGGCTGGTATTATTCGCCTGAATTGATTAATCGTATGTAAAGATGGTATAATTTTATTGTACTCTCAATTGAATCGGAGGAGGTATTCATATGTATGTAAGAAGCCGTATGACAGCAAACCCTTACACCGTAGCTCCTGAAGCTACAATCGCAGAGACCCTGGAATTGATGAGAAGTAAAGGCATCCGAAGGGTTCCGGTAGTCAAAAACGGTAAACTGGTGGGCATTATCACCGAGAGGAAACTTCTGGAAGTATCCCCGTCCACTGCCACATCCTTGAGCATCTTTGAAATTAGTTACCTCCTTTCAAAGACCAGGATTGAATCAATTATGACCAAAACTCCCGTCACTGTTTCTCCGGGCAGCTTGCTGGAGGAAGCGGCGCTGAAAATGAGAGAGCATGATATCGGCGGTCTCCCTGTCCTGGATGGGGAAAAGCTGGTTGGAATCATCACTGAAACGGATATTTTTGATTCTTTCGTTGAAATCATGGGCTTCAAAGATATCGGAAGCAGAATCGCCGTTGAGATTGAAGAAGACAAACCCGGAGTTTTAGCCAAAGTAGCGGGAGTCATCGCCGGCTATGACATAAACATAACTCACCTGGCAATGTTCAGAAATGAACTCATTATCAGGGTCAACACCCTTAATGTGGATGTTATCCTTGACGCATTGAAGAAGGAAGGCTTCAAGGTGGTATCCGTAATCAAGAACGAATGAAATTGCGGTATTGTAACTTATATAATTTAAACCAGTAGATTCCTATACGCATTTATATGGGTTTTCAGAATTTTATAAGGGCAGCCGGATGAGACCGGTTGCCCTGTTTTTAGGCCATTTGCGGAGCTTTGATTAAGTCTTTCACGGAGGTCGAATTGGACAAGTCTGTTAAGAAAACTAAAGAATATTACCTGGCTTTATTGTTCATTATTTTATCTGTTATCTTTTGGGGCGTGTCTTTTATCAGCACCAAGGTTTTACTGCTGGAAATTCCACCATCCTCCATCGCCTTTTTCAGGCAGCTTGTGGCACTGGTGCCTCTGACAGCCTTCATGCTTTACAAAGGCTCCTTTATAAAGGTTCCCAGGTATCACATACGGTTGCTGGCCCTGTCGGGACTTTTCGGCATCGTCCTGTATTTTTTCTTTGAGAACATGGGCTTGAAGTTTACTTCCGCCTCCAATGCCTCCATGATTGTTGCCTCGGTGCCCATCTTCACATTAGCGTCGGAAGCCTTGTTTTTCAAGCTTAAAATAAGGCCCACGATGATTGTTTGCCTCATTCTTTCCATCATCGGCGTGTATTTTGTCATCAGTATAAACGGCAGGCTGGATTTTTCCTCTTCCACCTTCCTGGGCAACATGCTGGTCATCGGCGCCATGGTATGCTGGGTCATCTACACCATTCAGAGCAGGAGCTTAAGCGAAGATTACTCTGGAATCATTATCACCACCTATCAGACCATTGCAAGCGTGTTTTTGTTTATTCCCTTTATCATACCGGAAATCAGATACTGGCAGAAAATTTCCTTCACTGCCTTTTTGAACCTGATCTATCTGGGGATCTTTTGTTCCGCAGGGGCTTATATCTTTTACATCTATGCGGCCAAAAGGCTTGGCGCGACCCTCTCAGCCGCGTTCCTCAACCTGATACCGGTGGTATCCGTTGTTGCAAGCTTTTTGATTCTTGGGGAGCGGGTGACCCTTTTTCAAATCATAGGGATGTCCCTCATCATTGCCCCTCTTTATGTGTTAAGCCGCAGTAAAAACGTCGTAGGTTAAAATTGGAGGTATGTTATGGATCAAGCTAAAGTAAAAAGAAGAATATGGGAACTGGACTTTTTCAGAGGCATTGCACTTTTCTTCATGGTATATTTTCACCTGGTTTATGATATGAAAGAGTTTTTCGGCTATGATGTGGTGTACGGCAAAGGCTTGAACTTCTACATCGGGAAAGCGTCCGTCACGCTGTTCATCCTCATCTCCGGCATAAGCTGCTCCTTGAGCCGGAGCAATGTAAAAAGGGGTCTGAAGCTGCTTGGGGTAGCTCTTCTGGTTTCCTTGTTCAGCTACCTCTATAATCCTGAATTTGTGATCAAGTTCGGAATCATCCATTTTTTCGCTGCCGCCATGCTGCTTTATCCGCTGTTTTCCAGACTTCCCAATTCCCTGCTTCTGGTTCTCGGCACGCTGATCATCGCACTGGGACAGTGGACCTCCAGGCTCAATGTGTCCTTTGACTACCTCTTTCCCTTCGGAGTTACCAGTCCCGGTTTCACATCCTCCGACTACTACTCCCTCATTCCCTGGCTGGGTCTTTTCCTGTACGGCATCGTCCTGGGTAAAACCCTCTACAGCAAAAAGGAGAGTCTCTTCAACTTCAGTCTGCCGTCCAACCCCATCAGTTTTATGGGACAGCACACCCTGCTGCTGTATGTCATTCACCAGCCCCTCATCGTCGGTGTTTTGTGGGTAATAGAGCATTATGTCAAATAAAATCCACACAAAGAAGCCGCTAATTTAAACTAGCGGCTTCTTATATGATGCTGTATAAATATGATCACTTGATCATCTCCACAAATTCCTCTTCGCTGATCACCTTCACACCCAGCTGCACAGCCTTTTCCAGCTTGCTGCCCGCATCTTCCCCCGCCAGCACATAATCCGTCTTTTTTGACACACTGCCTGAGGTTTTGCCTCCGAAGCTCTGGATGATGCTGCCTGCTTCATTTCTTCCGTAGGTGGGCAAAGTGCCCGTAAGTACAAAGGTGAGTCCTTCAAACCGGGAATCCTTGAGCTGCTTCTTGCCGGAGCTTTTGAGGTTCACTCCCGCCTTCCTCAATTTTTCCACCGTGTCCCGGGTCTGCTCATGCCTGAAAAACGCCACAACGCTTTTTGCCATGATTTCACCGAACTCGGGTATATTGACAACCTCCTCCGGACAAACCTCCATTAAAGCGTCGACAGACTCAAAATTCTCGCTCAGAAGCTGTGCCGCCCTGAGACCGATATGCCTGATCCCGAAACCGAAAATCAGCCTGTCGATATTGTTCCCCTTGGATTTCTCGATGGAATTCAACAGGTTCTCCGTGGACTTCTTGCCCATCCTGTCGATCTTGACCAATTCCTCCTGCCGCAGGTAAAGGTAGTAAAGATCGGATATTTCCTTTATAAAGCCCTTTTCCAGGAGTGTCTCTATGATGGCGGGACCCAGACCGTCGATATTCATGGCATCCCTGGAAGCAAAATGCACAATGCTCCGGAAAAGCTGCGCAGGACATTCGATTCCCGTGCACCTGTAGGCTGCCTCCCCTTCTTCCCTGATCACCTTTGAACCGCATTCCGGGCAATCCTCAGGCATGACAAATTCCTTTTCTACGCCCGTCCTTTTCTCAAAGACCACTTCAAGGACCTCGGGGATGATGTCTCCGGCCTTCTGGACTACAACCGTATCCCCGATCCGGATGTCCTTATCCCTTATATAATCCATGTTATGCAGGGTAGCCTTGCTCACCGTCGTTCCGGCCAGCCTCACCGGCTCCAGTACCGCATTGGGAGTTAAAACCCCCGTTCTTCCCACATTGACCCATATGTCCTTTATTACCGTCTGTTTTTTCTCCGCAGGATATTTGTATGCGGCGGCCCATCTCGGTGTTTTGGTGGTATTTCCCAGAATCTCCCTCTGTCTCAGGGAATTGACCTTGACCACCGCTCCGTCGATCTCAAAAGGCAGCTCCCCACGCTGGTCGGCAATGCTGTTTATCTCATCCATCACCTGTCCGATGCTGTCAAAAACCCTGTAGCCCGGGCTCACTTTAAAGCCCAGGAGCTTGAGATATTCCAGTGTTTCCGAGTGGCTTTGCAGGACTTTGCCCTCAATCCGCTGTATGTTGAAAACAAAGATATCCAGCTTTCTTCCCGAGGTTATTTTAGGGTCCAACTGCCGCAAGGAACCGGCGGCAGCATTTCTGGGATTGGCAAACATGGCTTCTCCCAGGGCCTCCTGCTCTTCGTTCATCTTCATGAAGTCCTTCCTTGAAATAAAAACCTCTCCTCTGACCTCAATCAGCGGGATATTTTCTTTTAAGACCATGGGAATGGACTTTATGGTTTTGAGATTCAGGGTTACGTCTTCACCCACCAGGCCGTCACCCCTTGTGGCTCCCCGTACAAACCTTCCGTTCTCATAAACCAGCGCAACAGACAAACCGTCTATTTTTTTCTCTACGACATATTCAAGCTTGTCCCCCACTGCATCCCGGACCCGCTGGTCGAAGGCAAGCAGCTCCGCTTCATTGAAAACATCCTGGAGGCTCTGCATCTGTACGGCATGCTGCACCTTCTCAAAGCCCTCCAGAGGCTTCCCCCCCACTCTCTGGGTGGGAGAATCGGCAGTCACAAGGTCCGGCCTCTCTTTTTCAAGATCCTCCAGTTCCCTGTAAAGCATATCGTATTCAAAATCACTTATCTCCGGGTTGTCCTCCACATAGTATTTGTGTGCGTGATAGTTTAAAATTTCCCGTAATTCGTTTATTCTGGTTTCAATGTTTACCGGCATACAAACTCCCATACCTTTCTCTATGCCCCTCCAGGCTGATTTTTATCCTCCCGGCCTATCTCCTGGCCTTTGATTGAGACTTCAACAACAATGAATAGACAGCGAACAAAGCGATGCACAACCATATAATCCCCCATATTACCGAAGGTATATGGGTAAGCTGCTCCAGCCTCACCGCATCGGTCATCGGCTGTTTGCCTCCCCAGCCGTTTATAAGGTGGAGCCGTAAATTTATCTGAAGCAAGATGGTATCCACAAAGGTATCGTAAATGGCATAGGCTACACTGGATATGCCGATAATGTCGATGATCCAGTCATTGAGTTTTTCATTCTGCAGCATGTAGAGAAAGAGCACGGCAACCGCAAAAAACACCGAATACAGCAAGGTAAAAGATATTAAGCCTGCAAATCGGATGGATACCACCAGAAAAATGATTGCGATTGTACCCAGCAGGTATTTTTTAAAGGCCGTTTTCTTCAGATATAAGATCAGCAGTGCAAAGGCAATACTTCCCAGATATCCGCCGCTGGCGATCATAAAGTCTGAAAACCAGCCCTTGGATTTTGCAAGGGTATATCCGCTTTCGTTCAAAAATATCTTTATCCCGTCGATGCCATAGCCAAAAATAGCTGCCATGGCCGCATGCCCAAGCTCATGCAGGAAAACGGTAAATATTTTGAGAGGCTTTATGACAACGCTGTTCCACAGTACCATGACGGCAACTAAAATGAGAATATACCGACCCATCTGTTTCATTATAGACCACCAAAAAAGTATTTCGCGGCAATAGTCCCGGCCCCGTTCCGCTGCCAATCCATACCGCGCATACATAAAATTATACAATCCAGGCAAAAAAAAAGGAAGGGTTTTCCCTCCTTTATTTCTGTTATTTAATTTACATACCGGTTTACATCCTGGAGGGTTATCCCTTGATGCAGCGCTATATTCAGTCCATTGGCAATCACCTTGGAGATCTTTTCAATGATGTTGTCGATCTCCTTGGGTGTCACAATAAGGTTGCCTATATAGGGGTTGAGGACCTGCTGTATCAGCTGCTGCTTCTCGTCCCTGTCGATATTTTTCAGCATGTTGTAGAATTCCGTTCCCTGGGTGGTTTCCTTTATCAGGCTGTCCATCACAAGATCGATGGTGTCGTTTGCCATGGTGGCGGCATCCACAACCGTAGGCACGCCAATGGCAATCACAGGTATTCCCAGCGTGGCCTTTGACAATTCCATCCGCTTGTTGCCCACGCCGGACCCTGGAGCAATGCCTGTATCCGCAAGCTGGATGGTGGTGCTCACCCTTTCCATTTTCCTGGAGGCCAAGGCGTCAATGGCAATGATGGCGTCAGGTTTTACCTTATCCACGATTCCTTTTACGATTTCCCCCGTCTCTATGCCTGTAATGCCCAGAACACCGGGAGCAATGGCACATACCGGCCTTACGCCTTCATCCACCTCTTCCGGCACATACTGCAGCAGATGGCGTGTAATCATCATACTGGAGATAACCTTGGGCCCCAGCGCATCAGGGGTGATATTCCAGTTGCCCAGGCCCACCACAAGCACCGTGGACTTCTCGCCCAGCTTCAAAATGCCCGCCAGCTCTTTCGCCATAGCCTTACAGGTGTTTTCATAGAGGCTCTGGTCGTTCTCCCGCAGCCGCGGTATCTCCAGGGTGATATAGTTGCCCATGGGCTTGCCGATGGAGGCCTCTCCCGTCGGCGAAGTGACCCTCACCCTTGTTATTTTTATTTCCTCATCCCCTGCATTCTCCACTTCCACTCCGGGGGGCTCGCCTTTTTCCTCCATTCTTTCGTTCATGGCCTGCTGCCTGAACAGTTCCTGGGCTTCAAGGGCCAAATCCGTGCGTATGTTATTGTTCAGCATCATCTCAATCCTTTCCTCGATCCATAAAATATATCCGGCTTCACTTCAGACTTATTCTTCCACATAAACTTTTTTTAATTCAAGCCTACATAATCCTTGCATTTTAAATTCTTTCATGGTAAAATATCTGATGTTGACTAACTCGCAGGAGGTGAAAGATTTGCCAAACATAAAGTCTGCTATAAAAAGGGTAAAGGTATCAAAGGTTAAAACCTTAAACAACGTAATGAGAAAATCGGCTCTTAAGACTACGATAAAGAAGGCTAAAGAAGCGATTGAAAATAAAGATTCCTTATCCCTTGAAATCCTTAAAAGAGCAGCTTCGACAATCGACAAAGCAGCATCGAAGAACATACTCCATAAAAATACCGCTGCGAGAAGAAAATCCAAGTTAGCTAAGGCTTTGAACGCTGCAAATAAATAAGAACCCCACCCGCTAGCGCAATCAAAGATTGCGGGCGGGTTCCGGGAACCTTGTTGTTGCACAATGAAAATAAAAAACTCGGTTATGTCGAGTTTTTTTTATGTCCAGAAACTTATACCTTATAAAAAAGTGCTGTTGCAAAACGATCCTGCTCCCTTCGTTTTGCAACAGCACTTTTTTCTGTCCTTCCGCAGAGTGAATCCGGTCGGAAGGCCGTGAAAAAAGCTCGATGTCTCGAGCTTTTAATTCAAATACTTGCTTGCTATCTGGTTGACCATCTTGCCGTCGGCCCTGCCCTTGATACGGGGCATCACCGCCTGCATAATTTTTCCCATATCTCTTTTCGAGCTTGCGCCGGTTTCCTGTATGGCCGATTTTACAATCTCTTCAAGCTCTTCCTCTGTAAGTTGCTGGGGGAGATACTGCATTAAAACCTTTATTTCTGCACCTAGATTATCTATCAGGTCCTGCCTTCCGCTTTTTTCATACTCAGGCAGCGATTCCTTACGCTTTTTTACTTCCTTGGCAATTATTTCGATTATACCATCATCGTCAAGGGTGACTTTATTGTCTTTTTCCACCTGAAGCACTGCAGATCTGGCCATTTGAACAGTATTCTTCTTGATAACGTCCTTATCCCTCATAGCAACTTTCATGTCTTCCAGCAGTCTTTCCTTAAGGGACATAATCAAAGGCCTCCCTGATTATTTAAACTTCCTTTTTCTAGCAGCTTCAGACTTCTTCTTCCTTCTTACACTCGGTTTCTCGTAGTGCTCACGCTTTCTTACTTCAGCCAAAACGCCTGCTTTTGCGCACTGCCTTTTGAACCTCTTCAGAGCACTATCAAGAGACTCATTCTCTTTTACCCTGATTTCAGACATGTATTTCCCTCCCTCCGATGGTAACAATTGTGCCGGGAATAATCTACATTTCCTTCTCTGTATATTTGTGGGAACCAAGCTAAATACAGCACACACTATATTATATATTAATTTTCAAATTAAAGTCAACATTATTTTGACTTCTCAAAGGGCTTTGCGCTATATTTTTACGGGATTTATATAAGTTTTGCTCCCAATTCCGTCCCGGCAATTAAATGGTAATGTAGATGGAATACGGTTTGGCCGGCGCCTTTTCCGCAATTGTTTATAAGTCTGAAACCCGTCTCCGCCACACCCAGCTTTTCCGCAATTTTTTTTGCGGCAACGTGTATGTCGGCAATATAGGCTTCATCTCCCGGTTCCATATCTTTTACGCTTTCTATATGCTTTTTGGGCACGATCAAAACATGTACGGGTGCAACGGGACTGATGTCGTTAAACGCCAATACCCGCTCATCCTCGTATACGGCCGCCGCGGGTATCTGTTTGTCAATTATCTTGCAGAATATGCAATCACTCATTGCCATACCTCCTCAAAACCTCTGTCCTCTTTATTTAATCTGTCCTTCAATAACACGCTTTGCAGATTCCAGGGCCTCATTGAGCTTTGAAAGGTCTTTGCCTCCCGCCTGGGCCATATCCGGACGTCCGCCTCCACCCCCGCCTGCAATTTTGGCTACCTCCCGGATGATATTTCCCGAATGGATGCCTTTTGCAACGGCATCGCCGGTGGCAGTGACAACAAAGTTCACTTTTCCGCCGTAGCCTGTACCCAACACCACGACACCGGAACCCAGCTTGTTCTTCAAGGTGTCTCCGGCATTTCTCAGGCCCTCCATATCCAACTGGTCAAACCTGGCCGTTACCACCTTCACGCCTTTTATTTCAGCCGCCCTCTCCAGCACCTCTTCCAGAGCTCCGCTCACAAGCTTGCTCCGCAGCTGCTCGATTTCCTTTTCCGCATTCTTCAATTCCGCGGTGAGGCTTTCAACCTTCTTCAGGCTGTCCTGGGGGCTTGCTTTCAGTGCGGAAGAAACCTCATTGAGGAGCTTCTCCTTTTCCGCAAAGTACTCCATTGCGGCTTCCCCTGTAAGGGCCTCGATTCTTCTCACTCCGGCGGCAACGCCGCTTTCGCCCAATATCTTGATGAGCCCCGCCTGGGAGGTGGAAGTGAGATGGGTTCCCCCGCACAGCTCCATGCTGTAATCGCCCACTTTAATGACCCTTACCACATTTCCGTATTTCTCTCCGAAAAGTGCTGTGGCCCCCATTTTCCTTGCCTCGTCGATGCTGGCTTCCACCGTGTTGACCGTCAGGTTTTCAAGAATCTTCGCATTTACCTCTTTTTCAATTCTCTTCAGGTCTTCCGGAGCAATGGCGGAAAAATGGCTGAAGTCAAACCGGAACCTGTCCGGCTCCACCAGTGATCCCGCCTGGGCCACATGGGTTCCCAGCACGTTCTTCAACGCCTTGTGCAGCAAATGGGTGGTGGTGTGGTTTCTTGCAATTGCAGACCTGCGTTTGGTGTCAATTACGGCTTTTACGGTACTCCCCTGCTCAAAGAAGCCCTGTTCCACCACGCCCATGTGGAGGTATTTGCCGTCGGGGGTCTTTTTGCAGTCCTCCACCCTGATTACGGCGTTCTGGTACCGGATAGAGCCCGTATCTCCCACCTGTCCGCCGCTTTCGGCGTAGAAAGGAGTTTTGTCCAGGATGACGGTGACGATCTCTCCTTCTTCCGCATGTTGAACCAGTTGGTTGTCTTTTACAATGTATAGTATTTTTGCATCGACTTCCGTCTCTTGATAACCGACGAAGTCTGTCTTGATGGATTTATCCAGGGTGGAATAGATGTTATCGTCCCAGCCTGCCCCATCCTTGTTCTTTATGGCTTCCCTGGCCTTTTTCTTCTGTTCCGCCATTTCCGCCCTGAAGCCGTCCTCATCAATGCTAAGGCCGTTCTCCTCCGCGATTTCACGGGTCAGGTCAAGGGGAAAGCCATAGGTGTCGTGGAGCTTGAACACCTGGCTGCCGGCAATTACCGTTTCTTTTCTTTCCTTCGCAGCCGCAATAATATCATTGAGGATGGAAAGGCCCTGGTCGATGGTGGCATCAAACCTTTCTTCCTCTATTCTTATGACCTTCTGGATATATTCGGCCTTTTCAGCCAGCTCGGGGTATGCTTCCCTGGATTCGTTGATAACCACCCTTGCCACATCATACAGGAAGGGTTTGCCGATGCCAAGGAGTTTCCCGTGCCTTGCGGCCCTTCTCAAAAGCCTTCTCAGCACGTAGCCGCGGCCTTCATTGGAGGGGATGACCCCATCGCACACCATCATGGTGGTACTTCTTATATGGTCGGTAATAACCCGGATGGAAACATCCGTTTTATCTGATTTTTTATACTCCACACCGGCGGTTTTGCAGATATACTGCAGGATGTTCCACACCGTGTCGACCTCGAACAGGTTATCGACTTCCTGGAGCATACAGGCCAGCCTTTCCAGCCCCATGCCCGTGTCAATGTTGGGCCTCGGAAGCCTTGTATAATTTCCTTCCTCATCCCTGTTGAACTGGGTGAAAACAAGATTCCAGAACTCGATATACCGGTCGCAGTCGCAGCCCACAACACAGTCCGGCTCTCCACAGCCTTTGTCCGCTCCCCTGTCAAAATAGATTTCCGAACAGGGACCGCAGGGGCCTGTGCCTATTTCCCAGAAGTTGTCCTTTTTCCCCATCCGCACAATCCGGTCCTCGGGCACACCCACTTTCTTCGTCCATATTTCAAAGGCCTCATCATCCTCAAGGTAGATGGAAACATACAACCTGTCCACAGGAAGCTTCAAGTCTTCCGTTATAAATTCCCATGCCCACGGAATCGCTTCTTCTTTAAAATAGTCACCAAAAGAAAAGTTCCCCAGCATCTCGAAAAAGGTGCCGTGTCTCGCCGTCTTTCCCACATTCTCGATATCGGGCGTCCTTATACATTTCTGGCAGGTGGTGACACGCCTTTTGGGAGGCTCCTCGGCACCTGTAAAATAGGGTTTCAAAGGCGCCATGCCTGAATTTATCAATAAAAGGCTTGCATCATTCAGAGGGACAAGGGGAAAGCTGGGGAGGCGCAAATGTCCTTTGCTTTCAAAAAACTTCAGATATCTTTCCCTAATTTCATTCAATCCCAGTCTCTGCATTTCGTTTACTCCTCGCAAAAGAATTATGAATTTATATCTTCCGGCGTCTCAAGCGGACAAATTGCCGGATTTATACAGTGTAACGTCTTCTAAGATTATATAAAAACTCAAGGCAAAGTGTCAAGAATTTAGCGTTTCCCTTCCATCCCCCTTTTAAACGATGGCCTCGATGCTCCGCTTCAGGATGGCCTTCAGTATTGCCAGCACAGGCACCGCCACCAGCATCCCCAGAATGCCGAAAAATTCTCCCCCCACCAGGACCGCCAGGATGGTGGTGACCGGATGGAGCCCCAGCTTCCCTTCAATGATCTTCGGTGATATGAAGGCATTGTCGATCTGCTGCACGATGACGAAAACCAGCGCGGTCCACAGGGCCTTTACGGGCGAATCGATCAGTGCGATGGCCACTGCAGGTATCGCCCCGATGATGGGTCCAAAGTAGGGGATGATGTTGGCAAGCCCCCCCACCACGCCCAGAACAAGGGGATACTTGACGTTGACGGCAAAAAGCCCGATGGTTTCCATGGTGCCTACGATGACCGCCGTGAGCATTTGACCCTGGATAAAGTTCGAAAGGATGGAATTGACCTCCCTGCCCGTTCCCACAAACCAGTTTCTCCAGCGTCTGGGAATGATGGACAGGGCCACTTCCCTGAAAAAAACAGCATCCTTTATAAAATAGTAGGCAATAATCAGGGCCAGGATCACATCAAACATGGTTGTGACAGTGTTCAGCAGCGTTGCCATGCTTTTCTTCAACAGGTTCAGAACATAGTCCTGGACCACCGCAAGCCCATTTTGCATTTCCCTGAATATCACATTCTTGATGTCGGGAGACCAGTCGCTGGATTGCACCGACATGAGAAATCCATCCAGCATGTTCTGATACCTGCGGGTTATATCGGGAATGGTGGTTGCCAGTTCCTTTGAATTTTCCATCAGTTCGGGGATGATAAAGATGATGATGGATGCGGCCAGCAGGATAAAGAAAGCATAGAGCAGAAGAATGCTCACATTGCAGGGAAATTTTCTCCTTGTAAGTTTTACAACCAGCGGATGCAAAAGGTAGGCAATGATGAGCGCCATAATAAAAGGAGACAATATTTTTCCGATTCTTCCCCTGTAATAATAGACAAAAAATCCTATAAGCAGTATCACCAATGCCATAGAGACATATAGCAAAATTTTTCTTTTTTGAAGCATCGTCCCTCCACGTTTATTAATGAAAAAAGGCTGGATTTCTCCAGCCTTTTTCAGAGGATTTAGTAGTATGTTTGCCCCGGCGGATCCGGGTGTTGGTTTCATCTCAATAATCCCATTACGTCGCTCAAGAGGCCTCCTGATCTTCTCATGAGTGTTCTTCCACCCCTCATGATGCGCTTCCTTGTCCTGTTGTTCATCATATCGGGATTCATCATCATCACAGATGCACCGATTAAACCACCTACAATCAAACCGCGTGTAAATCCGTTTTGCATAAGCTCACCCCTTTCTATGGCTTTGTTTTTTCGTCCGTTCCAAACAGCTTTTTTTTGAGGCCTCCTCCATTGCTAAGCATTTCTTCCACGGCCTCTTTATCCACAAGAATGTTTTCTTCTCCGAATTCAACCTTGCCAAACAGCGGAAGTATATTCCGTCCCGTGATGATGTCCTGTAAAAGTCCGTCGGAAACCTCCACTCCCTCTATGCTTCCGCTTTGATAATCAAATAATACGTCTTTTACAACGCCGATGTCTTCTCCGGACCTGGTAAATATTCTCAATCCAAGCACAGATCCCTTGTCGCCCAGTTCGTTCAGTAAAGCGGCTTTTTTCATATCCGTAAGGCAGGAGCAGTCCGCCACGATTACGGCATCTTTACCCATCTCATAGATATCCCTGGCAAGCAGGAGTTTTTTTCTCACGTGGCAGCTTTTCCGTTCCAGCAGCAGCCCCAGGACCTTTTTTCTTTTCGGACAGAAAATAACCTCTTCTACTATGCCCAATTTTCTGCCGTTATCAATGCAGATGACAGGCAGTCCGATAACCTCACTGTATTTTTCCAATCCCATCTCTCCAAAACGTCCGTCCCATGACAGGACACCAACGAAATATGCTATTGATACATTTATTATGCTTTAAATAAAATAAAAAAATTCATTTTTATTTTATTATGTTAAGAAAATCAAGCATTTGTGCCTGCTGCATCATTTTTCCCGTTTGACTATACCTTCACATTCATGTAAAATTTATTTGTCATTATGTAAAGAGATATAAGTCAGGAGACCGTAATCATGCCAAATAAAGCAGATAAATGCACCGCAGTACATATCCCCTCCATCCTCCTGCCGAAAAAGGGCACCGACCTGGAGAAATGGGCCGTTGTAGCCTGCGATCAGTATACCTCCCAGGAAGAGTACTGGGAAAAGGCCGACCGGTTCGTAGGTGACAGCGATTCCACTTTAAGGCTGATCCTGCCTGAAGTTTATCTTGAGAAACAGGATAAAGAGGATCGGATAAGTAGAATTAACGGTACAATGCAAAAATACCTGGACGAAAAAGTACTTGTCGAAACCAAACCCGGATTTATTTATGTAGACAGGAGTACCTCCCATGTCCAATCCCGCAAAGGTCTCGTCCTTGCGGTAGATCTTGAGGAATACGATTACTCCAAGGGCTCCCGTACCCTCATCAGGGCTACGGAGGGAACGGTTGTCGACAGGCTCCCTCCCCGGGTTAAGATAAGGGAAAAGGCGCCTATCGAACTGCCCCACATCATGCTGCTCATCGATGACCCCGGCAGAACGGTAATCGAACCCCTGGACGCAAAGAAAGAAAGCCTTGAAAAGCTGTATGATTTCCAGCTCATGATGGACGGTGGACGTATACGCGGCTATAAGGTTGACGAAGGCAAATTGACGGATGAAATACTTGAAGCCCTCTCAGCCCTGGCCCGGCCGGAGGCTTTTACAGCCAAATACGGCGTCGGCCCGGAAAAGGGTATTCTGCTGTTTGCCGTGGGGGACGGAAATCACTCCCTTGCTTCGGCAAAGGTTTTCTGGGAGAATCTCAAAGCAACCCTGCCGGAAGAAGAGAGGCAGTGCCATCCCGCAAGATTTGCCCTGGTGGAAGTGGTCAATGTCCACGATGAAGGCCTGGTCTTTGAACCCATTCACCGGGTTCTGTTCAATGTGGATGCTGTCGGCTTGCTCAACAGCCTGGTGGACTTTTTCAAAGCCTTCGGTTCCAGAGCCTCTTACACCCTGCTCTATACCGAAGAAGCGATGAAAAAAGAAACGGCCCTTTTAAATAAGAATGGAGACGCACACGTCATTGCTTTCACTACCAGTGAAGCTTTCGGCGTCATTACCGTGGAGAATCCTCCCTACAACCTTGAAGTAGGTACCCTGCAAAGTTTTCTGGACGATTACGCCAACAAGCACGGGGATTGCAAAATAGATTATATCCATGGAGATGAGGTTGTGAGAAGCCTGGGCTCCAAAAAAGGAAACATGGGCTTCTATCTTCCCGCCATGAACAAGCATGACCTGTTCAAAACGGTAATCCTGGATGGAGCTCTTCCGCGCAAGACATTTTCCATGGGTGAAGCGGATGAAAAGCGTTTCTACCTGGAATGCAGGTGCATAACAAAGTAAGTAAGGGGCTGTGCCGTCTGGAAAGCGATGGCCCAGCCCTTTCATCACGCATTTTGTTTGAAGATTTTAAGTTTGTGGACTTGCTCTTCCAGTTCTCTCACGTTCTCTGTCATTTTCGCAAAAGTGTCCATGATATTTTTAAAGTTCAGGTTTTGTTCCTCCACGGAGGCCGCCAGTTCTTCACTGCTGACGGCAAACTGCCCCGTTGTCTCCACCACCGTCTTCCTTGCCTCATTCATTTTGCTTATATTTAACTGCAGTACTCTGACGGCTTCCAGGGCATCCCTGGCTTCTTCCTTTAAGCCTCCGCACAATTTTTCAGTACTTCTTAAAGCTTCCCCCGATTCCTCCCCCGTTCCCATGCCGCCTTGCAGGCCGGAAACCGCTTTATGCACCTCTTCTGCCATGACGGAAATATGCTCGAATTTGCCGGTGACATGAGTAAGCTTATCAAAGGAGCCTTCTACGGCATTTGACATGTTGTTGACCTCAAGCATCTGGGTCTCCGCGTCTTTGGCCACCTGCTGTATAACGGCGGAAAGCTGGTCGGACACCTCAAAATTCTGTTTCATGGTTTTATTCAGATCATTCACCGCAAAGAACACATTATAGCCGATTTCATTGATTCTTTTTCCCACTTCCTTCAGGTTGTTCTTCATATTGTTGAAGGATTGGGCCAGAAGGCTCAGCTCGTCATGGGTATCCACCGTTATGTCCTCCCCTGTGAGGTCCGCTTCCCCGATGACTATGGCGGATTTGGACAGGATGTTTACGGCTTTTGTCATTCTTTTCCCCAAAACCGTTGCGAGCACAATGGCCGCTATCAGGGCTGCCAGCAGGCCTCCGACGATCATGACAAGGCTGCCTTTCATGGTATTCCAGGATTTTTCCCTCTCTGCCTTTACCATGGCATCGATGTCGTTGACATAGCTGCCGGTACCGATAACCCAGTCAAAAGGCTTGTAATACAAAGAGTATCCCCTTTTGGGCAAAGGCTCGGAGCCAAAATTCTTGGGATAGATAAAATCCGTGTACCCTCCGCCCTTCTGCATTGCTTTTTCGATGGTCTCCTTTACGTATTCTTTCCCCTCAATGTCTTTTTCATCGATCCTGCTTCTGCCCTCAATATCCCTGCCAAGGAACACCACATTTTCTCCGCTGGAAGTATCCACCCAGAAGTAGCCGTCTTTGTCATAGCTAAGGCTCCTGACCAGATCCGCCCCCTGCCGTTTGGCCTCGGCCAGGGTTATCTTTCCCGCCGCTTCCTGGTTGTGGATGCTGTCCAGCATGCTGACCACCGTTTCCACCTCCCAGCGGATGGTCCGGTCAAAGCTGTCACGCAGCGCCTTTTCCAGTTGATTTACCGTCTCTTCACTGCTTTTAATGGTGCTGTAGATGGAAATTGAGCCAATGACCACGGCTACCAGCAGGCAACTCAATACTGCGACCATCGCTACCTTAAAACTTATTTTTTTCATAAACCCTGCCCCCTTTACAACAAATCTTTGATTTTCATATAAAATACAAAATGCCGTCAAAAGGCCTTCCTTCCGACAGCATTGTCAAAGTGAATCATTGCTATATTTTATTTCAAATATCAGAATTTTACATATTTAGATATATTATATTAACTACCAGCCATGGTGTCAAGCTTTCTTGGCCTGTCCTTTGCCGTCCTTCCTGAACATCTCATAGACCCCCATGGCGCACAGGAAGATGCCGAACCACCTCCGGAGCATGGGTCCCGGCAGGTTCAGCGCAAGGCTGGACCCCAGAAACGCCCCTAGAAAGCCTGAAATTATAATGGGGACTGCCATTTTAAAATCGATTCTTTTATTTTTTATATGGATGATCAAGGCGGTTACCGCCGTGGGTATAAAAAAAAGCAGGTTCACACTCTGGGCAATATGCTGTTCAGGCTTTATAAAAATTACAAGGGCGGGAATGAGAATCGCTCCTCCCCCGATGCCCATACCGCTGATAATTCCCGAAGCCAGGCCGATTAAAAAAAGTATCATCCCGTTCTCCCTCTTCTAAAACCAGATCATCCTGATCGCCGCCGCAATCATAAACACGGCAAATATTTTACGCAGTATATTGGAAGGGCAGATATTCAGAAGCTTTGCTCCGATATAGCCTCCTGCGATTCCCCCCAGGATTACCTTGTAGGTAATCTCCCAATTTACATAGTTGTTTGAAATATAAAAAAAGGCGCTTGTAACGGTCAGCGGAAGAATAATGGAAATCGCTGTGGCATGGGCCTTATGTTCTTCCGCATCCAGCAGAAGCACCATGGCGGGAACGGCAATGGTGCCGCCTCCCGAGCCGAAAAGCCCGTTTGCAGTCCCTGTAATTATTCCGATTCCAACGCATTTGAAATACCATTTGAGCTTTGATTTATCCATCCGCAACCATATCACCCGTTGTTTTGTACATACCTCATATTTTTATTAATAACGCCCAAAATATACTTTAATCTTTAAATTTGGCTTGCCAAAACATCAGGCCGGTTATATAATAACAATAGTGAGTACTCACTCATTTTTCTGTGATGGAGGTGCCAACAGTGGATATACCCGAACTTAGCAAGCTCAATCTCCCTGAAAAGGAGCAAAAAATACTTCTGGCCGCAATCGAAATTTTTGCAGAAAAAGGATTCAGCGCGGCAACCACCAGTGAAATAGCCAAAAATGCCGGTGTGGCGGAAGGCACCATTTTCCGGTATTTCAAAACCAAAAAGGACATCCTCCGGGGCATATTGATCCAGGCCATCAACCTTTTAAGTCTGGAGGTCGTGATCAAACCCTTTGAAAACATTTTGCGCAACGCAAGCACAAAGGACCTGAGGACTGTTATAAAAGAAGTGGTAAAAGACCGGCTGCTGCTGGTGGAGCGGATATTCCCCATGGCCAGGGTCGTTTTTACGGAAGCCGTGTTCCACGAGGATATCCGTGAGGTCATCTACCAGAACATCATCACCAGGGCCGTCGCTGCCGCCGATGTCTTCCGGCAGAACATGGCTGAGAGAGGGCTGCTCCGGAAGGAAATCGATACGGAGTCCCTCGTCCGGTGCGTACTGGGAAACATCGCCGCCTTGATTCTCCAGAGAAAGCTTTTTGGCGACAAGTTTGTGTTGAAGGACCTGGAGACGGAAATCGACAGAATTGTGGATATCGTTCTTTACGGCATTGCCAGCACTCCCGGTGTGAAGGAGGAATAATCATGGAGGTCAGAATGGAGACAAATAAGACAGTCACATCCTTGAAAAGAATTTTTTTAATACTCGCGGGCATCGTTGTTATTCTTTTATCCGGCTGCGGCGCTTCAAACACTTTAACCCTCAGCGGCTCTGTGGAGTCAACCCAGATTGACGCCAATTCCGAAGCTGCCGGGAAAGTAATCTCCATCGAGAGGGAAGAAGGTTCACAGGTTAAAAAAGGGGACGTTCTTGTAAAAGTGGACGCCTCCAACCAGGAACTGGTCGTCAGGCAGAATGAGGCCGTTGTAAAACTGAAGCAGGCAAAGCTGGACGATTTGAAGGCCGGTACCAGAACAGAACAGATCAAGCAGGCGGAGGCTTCCGCCGATACGGCAAAGTCAGGCGTAAACGCCGCCAGGACTGCCGTTGACAACGCAAAGATAAATTATGACTACTGGGTTGACAAATACAGCAAAGTAAAAGCCCTCAACGCATCGGGAGCGGCTTCCGACAGCGATCTGCAGGATGCCCAATACAAGGTGGACACGGCAAACCAGCAGCTCATTACGGCACAAAAGCAGCTGACCTCCTCCCAATCCCAGCTTCAAGCCGCCCAGGCACAGCTGGAGCTTCTGCGCAACGGCTCCACAAACCAGGCGATCAAAGCCGCGGAAGCGGATCTGGAGCAGTCCCAGGCAGCCCTTGACCAGGCAAAACTGATGCTCTCAAAGTATGAAGTGAAAGCACCCGTTGACGGAACCTACCTGCTGAAAAATGTAAATACCGGGGACATGGTCAACACCGGAACGAGCATCGGCGTCATCTCCGACCTTACGGACCTGTGGGTAAAGGTCTATATCCCCCAGAAAAACCTGAACTCCATAAAGCTGGACCAGGAGCTCCTTCTCAAAAGCCCCGCCTTGCCGGATACGTCCATAAAGGGCAAGATCATCTTCATCTCCGGCACTGCGGAATTTACTCCCAAAAATACCGAGACAAGCGAGGCCAAGGAAAGCACCGTGTTCAAGGTTAAAATAAAAATACTGGACAATATCGAAAGCCTGCGGCCGGGAATGACGGTAGACGCCTATATCCCAACGGGCAAATAGCGGAGGTTGGCCATGGAACATGCAATCGAGGTTGAAAACCTGACAAAAAAATTCGGCAGTTTTACCGCCGTTGACAATATCAGTTTCAAAATACCCAAAGGCTGTATCTTTGGCTTTCTGGGTCCCAACGGTTCGGGTAAATCCACCACCATACGGATGTTGTGCGGCGTACTCTCCCCTACCTCTGGCTCCGGCAAGGTCATGGGCCTTGACATCGTCAAAGATACCGAGGCCGTGCGGCAGAACCTGGGCTATATGTCCCAGAAGTTCAGCCTGTATGAAGACCTGGCGGTAGAGGAAAACCTGGACTTCTATGCGGGAATTTACGGGCTCAGCAAAGCCGTAAGGGATTCAAGAAAAAAGGAGCTTCTCCTGATGGCCAACCTTTCAGCCAAGGAGAAAAGCCTGGCCGGAACACTTTCGGGCGGATGGAAGCAGCGTCTCGCCCTGGGCTGCGCCCTCATCCACAAGCCCCGGCTTCTGGTCCTTGACGAGCCCACCGCCGGTGTAGACCCGGTTTCCAGGAGGGTCTTCTGGGAGATCATCCACGCCCTTGCGAAGCAGGGCATCACCATTCTGGTCACCACCCATTACATGGATGAAGCGGAAAGCTGCGATATCGTGGGCTTTATCTTTAACGGCAGGCTGATCAACGATTTTGCCCCACCCCAGGAGATCATACAGCGTGAAAAGTCCAAAAATCTCGAGGACGTATTTATTTCCTATGTGGAGAATATCACCAACACCAAGGTCAGCGCGACCTTTAAAGAGATGAAGTTCCTTCATTCCGACAGCCAATAAGGGGGGCTTGCTATGAAAAGAAAAATGTTCAGCTGGCAGCGGTTCCTTTCCATCGTAAAGAAAGAATTCATTCAGATAAAAAGGGACCCCATCAGTTTGAGAATTCCCATCTTTATGCCCATCATGATGATGCTGCTTTTCGGGTATGCGGTCACTACCGAGGTGAGCAAAATCCACACCGCGGTTTTCGATCAGAGTAAAACACAGGAAAGCCGTGAATATATTGATAGATTTGTAGCTTCCGATTACTTTGCCGTGACATACAACGTGTCCAGCTACAAGGAGCTGTCCGACCTGATTGACGGCGGAAAGGCCAAGGCCGGCCTCATCATACCCTCGGACTATGCAAGCGAGCTGAGCCGCGGCAGGGCGCCCCAAACCCAGCTGATTATCGACGGCACGGACCCTACCACGGCAAGAACTGCATTAAGCAGCGGCCAGCTGGTTTCCGAAATCTATTCCAAGACCTTTAAAGAAGAAGCCCTGAAAAAAATAGGCCCTTCTGTTGCCAAAATGCCCGGGGTGGAAATAACCTCAAAGGTATGGTACAACCCCAATCTGGAAAGCACCAGATTTACCATTCCCGGACTTGTGGGCATTATTCTCCAGAACATCACCATACTTTTAACGGGCTTTGCCCTGGTGAGGGAAAAGGAAAGGGGCACCATCGAGCAGTTGATTGTCACCCCCATCCGTTCAACGGAATTGATCCTGGGCAAGCTGGTCCCCTATATCATCATCGGCTATGCGGGCTTCCTTTTCTCACTGGCTCTGTGCATATTCTGGTTCGGCGTGTGGGTGGAAGGAAGTGTGCTGCTCCTGCTGGTACTGGGCTTCCTCTTCGTAATCTGCGCCCTGTCCATCGGCATGCTCATCTCCAGCCTGGCACAGAATCAGCTCCAGGCAATGATGCTGACCCTGGTGATCCTTTTGCCCACCATCCTCTTGTCGGGCTTTGTTTTCCCAAGGGAGGCCATGCCCTATCCCATTTATCTCCTGGGTTATGCAATACCGGTAACTTACTTTTTGGACATCATCCGGGGAATTGTTTTAAAAGGGGTGGGAGCCGGCTTCCTGGTAAACGACATCATCGCCCTCAGCATATTTTTAGTGGTTCTCCTGGGTTTTGCCTCCATAAGGTTCAAAAAGAGTCTGGATTGAAGAATGTTGTTTTAAACCGGCCCCCGTTGGTATCTATATCGTAGAAATACCTTTTGAAATGCGGTGGTGATCGTTATGAAACCGTTGATGTTGTATAAGGCAGTGGCAGGTTCTGTGATATCCGTTCTTGCGGTTGCCGGTTTACTTATAAGATAAATTTTATATCCGGAGGGGCTGTGCCGTGGTAAATACAGGCATAGCCCTTTCTTGTGCCCCAAAAGAAGACAAAATCCCCCGAAAAAGGTATAATTAATTTGAAACCTGGAGATGCCCGCTTCAGTCTATTCAAGTTACTATAATATTTAACACACATATAGTTCAGGCAAAGAAGCCGCCAATTTAAACTGGCGGCTTTCCACAGGAAACTATATAATTTGAGGATGGTGAATGTATTTTGTCAAACAAAAGAAAAGTTTTTTTATGTCTGTTTCTGTCTTTTGCCCTGCTGGCGGCCTCTTTTCCAACTCTGTCACTGGCCGCGGCGCCGGCCGCTTCCTTCGCCGACGTACCCCAGTCCCATTGGGCCTACAAGGCGATCCATGACCTCCGGGCATTAAAAATAACCGACGGCGTAGGCAACAATAATTTTGGAACCGGAAGAACCATCACAAGAAGTGAATTTGTCACCTTCCTGGTAAAGCTTATGAAATGGGCTCCCGAAAATCCTGTAAGCGGCAGTTACACAGACAATGCCGTAAAAAGTGAATGGTATTATTCCGCTGTTGAAACCGCAGTAAAGCATGGCGTCCTCACAAAGGACTCGGACCTGTTCCGGCCGGCGGACCCCATCACCAGAGAAGAAATGGCCGTTATGCTTGTCAGGACTCTTGGCTATGATTCCCTTGCCAGACAGTTGACCTACCTGGGCCAGCCCTTTTCAGACATACAGGACAACACCGGCTACATAACCATCGCACGGGATCTGGGAATCATCACCGGCTTCACAGGCAACCTCTTCAAGCCCGGCGACAGGGCTTTGCGGGAACAGGCAGCGGCGATGACGATGCGGATGTATGAGAAGCTGAATCTCCCGCTCAAGGAGCTTCACGCCTTCTATGCCATAAAGTCCTCTCCGCAGAAAGATTTTATGAACAGCCTGGATTCCGTGAGCTTCGGCTGGAGCCGGCTGGAATATGACAGCTCTACCGGCGGGATCCGCCTCAATACCACCGGTGAAAACAACAATGTTTTCGCCGTTCCCGACGGATTTTCCGGGGTCGTGGACACAGCCAAAGCCAATAATCTTTCAACCCAGTTGATGGTTTTTGCAGAGGACACCCCCATGGGCAGTGGACAGGGAAACCCAGGTGTGAGCCTGCTGCAATATGTTTTGACCGTTGCGGAGACCAGAGCCCAGGTTATATCCGCCATTTCAGAGCAGGCGGATTCCCTTTCCGACGGGAGTGCCACCCGCGCAGTGGATGGTGTGGTAATCGATTTTGAAGGCATGAAGGGCGAGGTTTTGAAAAACAGCTTCAACTCTTTTCTCTCCGAGCTCAGCCGGGAGCTCAAGGCAAAAAACAAAAAACTGTATGTAATGGTGCATCCTGCAAGGCGCCCGGGACTTGAATACTACAATGGTTATGATTTCAAAACCATCGGCTCCATTGCGGATAAAGTGATTTTGATGGCCCATGACTACGATGCTAAAAAGCTTACTGCCGGTGAGATGCAAAACGGCTATCCCGATACACCCCCCACCCCTTTCGATGAGGTCTATTACGCTTTGAGGGCCATCACCGACAAGGATACCGGCGTGTCCGACGTCAGTAAAGTCATGCTTCAATTGTCTTTTGGAGCCTCCCAGTGGAAGCTGAAGGATGGAAAGGTAATAAATGAATACGCCCTGGCTCCCGAATACGCAAGCATAAAAGCCAGGCTCTCCTCCAATGTGGATATCAAATATTCCGATGTGTCCCGGAATCCCTATGCCGTATTCAAAAACGATACGGATGCTACGGACAACATCCTGTGGTATGAGGATTCACGGAGCGTACAGGACAAAATCAATCTGGCAAAAATGTTCGGCATCCAGGGCATCTCCCTGTGGAGGCTGGGAATCATCCCGGACTATGAAGAGCAGGGAGGAAAAGCCATTTACCTTGACATATGGCAGCAGATCTTGAAAGCTTTTGGCAGATAAATAATAAAACCGGGGATACACCTCTGTGGAGGAGTGTCCCCGGTTTTTAATTTCTTTGATGGCTGCAGGCTTCCTGCGTCCTTGTCATCCTATTTATTGACTGCCTTTTGTAAATTTCCAATATCCTCATAAGCAACCTTTACGGCGTCTTTTATGAATTCAGTGTCGGCCTGGACTTTCTTTACCTCGGCTTTGACTTCTCTTATTTCGCTGCTTGCCTGTTTGATGGCAGCAGCTAATTGGTTATGCCTTAGGGCGTTATCTTCTGCCATTTTGTCCATCCTATCATTTAATTGATTATGCCTTAGGGCGTTGTCCTCCACTATTTTGTCCATTCTGTCATTTAGCTGATTGTGCCTTAAGACATTCTCCTCGGCCATTTCGTCCATTCTATCATTTAGCTGATTGTGCCTTAGGGCGTTATCCTCCACTATTTTGTCCATTCTGTCACTTAACTGATTATGCCTTAGGACGTTGTCCTCCGACATTTTATCCATTCTGTCATTTAGCTGCTTTCTCATCTCTTCGAGAACTTTCAAAATTTCTTCCATATTGTTTTCCTCCAAAGATAATTATAACCTTTTTTTCCCTGCTTCATCAAGCAAATTATCCATGGTTCACTTGCCATACTTTAAATTAGCACCTTTTATGCCTGCATAATTACCAGGGCACTATTTGATGAAATGGACAATGACGTTGGCAATGCCTACATACAGGGCGATTTGCCCCAGGGCAGCCCCGATGTTGTTCTGTTCATAAACTTCCTTCCATACATCCACCTTGATCATCCGTGTGAAGAGCCATTTGAATAGGATGGAGAGCACGCCGAAGAGCACCAGGCTTATGGCCGACATGGAAAGGAGGCCTGCAAAATCGAACTCAACCTGCAGTTCCGTCAGGCTTCCCAGGATCAACTGAACGGCGAAAACAAAACCTGCAAAGCAAACCCCCGCCGCGATATTATTGTCGATAAAGATTTCCTTGAACAGGGTGGTTTTATTTCTAAGCAGCAGCATATAGGCCACAAGGGCGATCAGTGTAAACAACAGGATGATGAGCATTTTATAGACCGAGGTGAGGAAATACCCCGGAAGAATGTCAAGGAATTTTACAACATTGACAAATATAATGGAAAGGGCTGATGAGAACAGTGCGGCAGCAATGTTCTTCTGCGAATATATCTCACTGTTCAGGCTTATTTTGCCCTCATGGTCCTCCGAATCCAGGAGCTTTACAACGGTACCGGCGAGAAGCCTCAGCACCGTAAAAATCAATACATAGCTGACAACATATCCCACACATATGAGAAGGTCCAGCAGGATGTTGTCGCTGGCGGAGCCTTCAATGGATTTCGCAGCCAGGTAAAGCGCGGGGTAAATAAAAGCTCCGATGAATTCCACCCAGGCGGCCAGGTTGTCTTTCTCAAACAAAGCATCCTTCAGGCATATTCCCCTGATTACAACATGGTTGTACAATATCCAGCCCAGGATAAAGGTGATAAGTATGATGACGGTGCTGAACAGAAAGTTGTTGCCAAGAAATTTGATTAACCCTGCAAATTCCATTTATATTCCCCCTTTATTTTCCACACTCACTTGGTGGCCTGATAAAACTTATAGAAAATATCTTCAATCATTTCACCTACGAAAATTTTGAACATTCCCGAATCCTCCGCCATTTCGATATTGAGAAATTCGAGTCTGCCGTCCACATCCCTCTGGTAGTCCCATATCTGCACACCGAACTCCTTTTCGATCCGTTCCGTCTCAATATTATAGATCCTGGCCTTTCCTGCGATTCCGTCAATTCTTTCATCTGCGTGGGGCATCACACACCGGTCATACTCTATGCCTTCCGGCGTGGTAAGGTATCTCTGGCCCGCCACCTCCATAAAGTCTTC